>JAYUGK010000245.1:0-11393 GCA_043738415.1 Chloroflexota bacterium
TGATTGTCGACCGCAAATTCCGGACGCACCGCCCGGGCGCGCTGGATGAACAGTGCCACGGCGTCGTATTGCGAGAGCGCCTCGAGCGGCGGCAGCATGGCCAGGTCCGGCAAGCCGAGGGGCGGCACCGGGTACTCCTGCTCTCCTCGCAGGTGCAGCACCTCGCGGCTGGTCACCAGGATGCTGAGCTGCGGCGCGGCCTCCAGCAGGCGACCGACCAGCGGAGCGCCCGCCTGCACCTGCTCGAAGTTGTCGAGCACCAGCAGCAGCCTTAAGTCCCTGAGGTGCGCCTGCAGCGACTCGAGCAGCGGATGATTGGGTTGCTCTCGCAGCCCCAGCGCGACGGCGATCGTGGTTGGAATGAGCGCCGGATCGCTGATCGGGGAGAGATCCACGAAGAAGGCGCCGCCGCTGAACTCCGCTCGCAGCTGCGCGGCGACCTGGAGCGACAGACGCGTTTTGCCGGTGCCGCCCGGTCCGCTGAGGGTCACCAGGCGCGAGCGCCGCGCGAGCCCGGCGACTTCCTCGGCTTCGCGCTTGCGACCGATGAAGGTCGTCATCTGGGGCGGCAGGTTGGACGGCGTCTCGAGCGTCCGGGGTGATGGGAAGTCCTCGAGCAGGCCATGAATGACCAGCTGGGTGAGCCGCTCGGGTTGCCCGAGGTCCTTGAGCCGATACTCGCCCAGGTCGCGGAGCCGAAGGCCGTCGGAAAGCGATCCTGAAACCAGCATGCGCGTGCTCTCCGAAATGAGCACCTGGCCTCCGTGTGCGGCGGCCACGATCCGTGCCGCCCGGTGCACGTCGATGCCAACGTAGTTGTCCCCGCCGAGCGTCCCCTCGCCGGTATGCAGGCCCATCCGCACGCGAACGGTATCGGCCTCCGCCGGCCACGGCTCGGCCGCGAGGGCGCGCTGGGCGGCTGCGGCAGCGGCCACGGCGGAGGCTGCGCTGCGGAAGACCACGAAGAACGAGTCCCCTTCGGTCGCGACCTCCACACCTCCGGCCGCTTCGAACGCGCCGCGCAGCAACGCCTGGTGGCGTTCGAGCAGCGGGCCGAAGGCCGCACCCAGCGCCGTCAGCAACCGAGTCGAGCCCTCGATGTCGGAGAAGAGGAAGGTCAGCGTCCCCGTCGGCAGAAGGCGGGTCCGTGGCCGTCTGGTCGGTCTCGCCACCGATGGAGGATACCGCCCGGGGCAGCGACTTTGGAGCCGATGGAGGGAATCGAACCCACAACCTGCGCGAGCGCCAGGCAGCCGGATATGACGCGCCGTCAAGGGATTGGCGCTTGGTCGCCCTTGGCTGTCAGGCAGGTGCTCGTCGGGAGATGTTACCTTTCCGATGCACGGTCACAGGTGCAGTTTGGACCGCCACGAGGAGCGGTCCGGCAGGAAATGTGCCAGGACCACCGATACGAAACTGATCACGATCGAGCCGAGGAGGGCCGCCACGAATGCGTCCATACTGAGGTCCGGCGGGAACTCGGCAAGCTTGAAACCGAGCGAGAAGGCATTGGAGAACAGGGCGACGACGAGCAGGAGCACCGCGTTCATGACGAGGCCAAACAGCCCGAGCGTTAGGATCCGCGCCGGCAGCGAGACAGCCTTCGCGATTGGCTTGATATAGGCGTTCACGAGCCCGAAGATCAGGGCGACGACAAGCAGTTTCCACCAGTCGCCCGCCGGGAAGGCCTGGGCGGCCGGGAATGTGACGCGCGGGACGACCCGCACCGCGACCCAGAGTGCTGCGGCGTTCACCACGATCCTGGTGGCGAATGGACCCATGCGGCGACCTCCCTCTGAGTGACCGATTTTGCGTCCGGTGGACTGACCCAGTCAGAAACTAAACAGCGTCATATGGGTCTGCCTTCATTCTACGACGCGGACCGAGCTTGGCGGACCTATTCGTGCTTGGATGATGGAGCCGACGGAGGGAGTCGAACCCCCAACCAGCGGTTTACAAAACCGCTGCTCTGCCGTTGAGCTACGTCGGCCTCAGGGCCGATTCTAGTCGCCGCTCAGCTGCGACCGCTGTCGAACCGCCTCGAAGAGGAGCAAGGCGCCGGCCGTGGCAGCGTTCAGCGATGCGACCTGGCCGGCCATCGGGAAGCGCACCAACAGGTCGCAGCGCCGCCGCGTGGGACCCGATACCCCGCTCCCCTCGCTGCCCACCACGACGGCCAGCGGACCTCGCAGGTCTCCCTCCCAGGCAGTAGTAACGGCCTCCTGGTCGGCGGCGACCACCCGCAACCCTCTGTCCTGGAGCTCCCTGATCACCTCCCCGAGGCTTTCGACGCGGGCCAGCAGGAGGTGCTCACTGGCTCCTGCCGAGGTTTTGACAGCGGCCGCGCTAAGCGGCGCTGCCCCGCGTTCGGGGAAGAGCACGCCATCAACGCCGGCCGCCTCAGCCGAGCGCAGCAACGTCCCGAAGTTCGTCGGATCCTGGAGGTTCTCGAGGATCAGGACCAGCGGATCGTGGTCGCGCTGCCGTGCGCGGGCCAGGATCTCCGGCAGGTCCGACCAGCGCCGATCGGCGACCTCCAGCAGCACCCCCTGGTGACCCTCGAACCCGGCGAGCCGTCGCAGCTGGTCGGGGTCCATGGTCTGAATCGCGACCGATGCCGCGCGCGCCGCGGCCAGCAGCGCCTTGAGCTCGGGGCTCGGGCGCGAGCCGGTTGCCACCAGCAACCGTTCAGCGGATCGCCCCGCCGCCAACGCCTCGGCGACCGGGCGGCGACCCCCGATCCATTCGCTCACGACCGGGTAACGACCGCCACCGCAAACGCCGCGATCCCCTCTTCGCCGGCGAAGCCCAGCCCATCGGACGTTGTGCCCTTGACGCTGACCGCGTCGGGGGCGAGGCCCATCAGACCCGCGATCCGAGCCATCATCTCGTCACGCCGCGGCGCAATCGCCGGGTGAGCGGCCACCAGCGTCAGGTCGAGCGAGACCACATGCCAGCCGAGCTGGCCAAGATGGGCCACGGCTCCCGCCAGCAGCTGGGCCGAGTCTGCGTCACGCCATCGGTCGTCGTCAGATGCGTACAGCGTGCCGATATCGCCCGCCCCAGCTGCCCCGAGCAGCGCGTCGATCGCCGCGTGGAGAGCCACGTCGCCATCGGAGTGGCCCGCCAGGCCGGGCTCGGCCGGAAACTCCAGGCCGCCCAGCCGCAACTGCCGTCCGGCGTCGAAGCGATGCGCGTCGAAGCCGAGTCCGGCTCGCTCCCCATTGGCCACGACCGGCGCGGAGAGCGGAGCCACCGCATCGGCCAGGGCTCCGCGCAGCAGCGCCTCGTCGCCCGGCGCGGTCAGCTTGCGGTTTGCCAGCTCGCCCTCCACCGCGATCACGCCAACTCCGGCCGCCGCCAGGGCCGCCGCCTCATCGCTCGCCGCGCGACCCCAGGCCTGTCCTTCCTCGAGCGCCGAGCGCAGGTTGGCCAGCGTGGCGCCCTGCGGCGTCTGCGCACCCACTAGCGCCGCACGATCGACCGCGGCCACCATGCGTCCCGAGCCGTCAAGCCGCTTGAGCGCGTCGTGCACAGGCACCGTGGGGATGACCGCCAGGCCCGGTCGCACGGCGGCCGCCACGCGGGCCATCAGCTCGGCCGACGCGGCCGGCCGCGCCGCGTCATGGACCAGGACCACGGTCTCATCAGGAAGCGCCTGGCGGGTCAGCTCGGCGACCCCCGCCAGCGCCGAATCGGCGCGCTCAGCGCCGCCGGCCACCACCCAGCATCGGTCCGCGCCCTCGGCCGGCAGTGCCTGGGTGAAGCGTTCGAGGGCATCGGCCGGCGCCACCACCGCAACGCCGATCAGTCCAGGCACCGCCAGCAGGTTGTCCAGGCTCCAGCGCCAGACCGGGCGGCCCCACAGCTCGATCCACAGCTTCTCGCCGCCCATGCGCTCGCCGCGGCCGGCCGCGACCAGGACGGCTGCGATCGGTGCCGCCACCTCAGGCGTCGCGCGGCTGCGCGAAGATCATCCGACCGGCGACGGTCTGCAGGACGCGGGTGACGGTGATCTTGACCTCGCGCTCCATGAAGCGAGCGCCGCCCTCGACCACGATCATGGTCCCGTCCTCCAGGTAGCCGACGCCCTGCCCGGGCTCCTTTCCCTCCTGGATGATCTTGACCATCATCTCCTCCCCGGGGTGGACAACCGCCTTGACCGCATTGGCCAGCTGGTTCACGTTGAGCACCCGGATCCCCTGCAGCTCGGCGACGCGGTTCAGGTTGAAGTCATTGGTGAGGATGGCGGCGTTGCGGTCGCGGGCGAAGGCGACCAACTTGGCATCGACCTCGGCAATCTCCGGATAGGTCTCCTCGCTGATCTCGACGGGGGTGACCGATTCCTTCTGCAGGGCGGTGAGCATCTCCAGTCCCCGACGCCCGCGGTTGCGCCGAATGGCATCGGGCGAATCGGCGATCCTTTGCAGCTCGTCGAGCACGAAGCGAGGCGCAATCAGGGTCCCGAGGATGAACCCGGTGCGACCGATATCCACGATCCGGCCATCGATCACCGCACTGGTGTCGATCACCACCAGCTGCGAGATCCCCCGCGGACGTGCACCCGGCAGCAGGCCGATTAGGGCAGGGACGAGCACGTCGCGCTTGTACATGGTCGCCCACAGCGTGCCCCCGGCGAGGAGGATGGCGATCGCCGGCGGGAGCACCGACCCGAGCGTACCGCCGAGCGACCCGAGAGGTATGCCCGCCAGCACACCCATCACCAGCCCGATCACGATCGCCAGCACGCCCAGGCTGAACTCTCCGGCTCCGGCCACGGCCAATCGGTCGACCGCCCAGCGGGCAGGACGCACCGTGACATAGGGGATCGCCAGGAAGCCGAACAGCAGCGACGCGGCCACCATCGCCATCAGGAAGGCAGGCCGATTCCCCGCGCTGATCGCCCCCTGGGCGCGATCGAGGACCAGGAGGCCCAGCCCGAACCCGCCGATGGTGCCGAGCAGGGCGCCGACGAATTGGATGACCTTGGTCATGAGCGGATGAGACCGTCTATGAAGCGCTTTCCGCGGCCAAATGATTCGGATGAAGCCGATGAATGCGATGAAAAGCCGGGCCGCGACCCACCCTGCGGCGGGCGGTTACCTTAGCACGCGGTACCTTCGCCCGACAATGGCCGATCGGCCCCTACTCCTCGCTGAGAGCCAGGCGCAGCGCTTCGCGCAGGTCGGTGGCCGGAGCCAGCCGGATCACCCCGGAGGTGCGGGCATTGGGCGTCGACCCGCGCTCTGGACCGGTGATCAGCCGGGTAAAGCCGAGGCGTCCGGCCTCGCTGAGGCGACGCTCGGCGCGGCTGGCGGTTCGCACCCGACCCGACAGCGACAGCTCCCCTGCCAGCACGGTGCCCTCGATCACCGGCCGCTCACGGAGCGAGGAGGCGAGCGCGGTGGCGACCGCCAGGTCGGCGGCGGGTTCGTCGATGCGCAGGCCGCCGGCCACATTGACATACACGTCGTGCCCGGTGAGATTCAGACCGGCGTGACGCGCCAGCACGGCGATCAGCATCAGCACCCGGTTGACGTCGATGCCGGTCGTCGCGCGTCGAGGCGAACCGTAGCCGGCGGGGGCGACCAGCGCCTGGATCTCGACCGCCAGCGGTCGCGTCCCCTCCAGGGCGATGGTGATGGCGCTCCCAGCAACCGGCGGCTGCTCGGACTCCAGGAAGAAGCGGCTGGCGTCGGGCACCTCGACCAGGCCCTCGCCGCGCATCTCCAGGACGCCCACTTCATCGGTTGATCCAAACCGGTTCTTGGCGGCTCGCAGCAGGCGGGTGGTGCCCAGCCGCTCCCCCTCCATGTAGATCACGGCGTCGACCAGGTGCTCGAGCGTGCGCGGCCCGGCCACCGTCCCTTCCTTGGTGACGTGCCCGACCAGCGCCACGCAGGTTGCGCCCGCCTTGGCGACCTCGGCCAGGCGGGTGGCCACCTCGCGGACCTGGCCGACGCTCCCCGCCGGCCCGGTCAGCTCCGCGCTCGACAGGGTCTGCACCGAGTCGACCACGGCCAGCGCAGGCGCCGAGGCGTCGATGGCCCCGATGGCGGTGGCGAGGTCGGTGGTCGCCACCAGGCCCACGCCGTTCACCACGGCGCCCACCCGTTCGGCGCGGCCGCGCACCTGCGACGCCGACTCCTCGCCGGTGACGTACAGGGTCGTGTGGCCGGCCGCCGACAACCGAGCGGCGAGCTGCAGCAGCAGCGTGCTCTTGCCGATCCCCGGGTCGCCACCGAAGAGGACGATCGAGCCGGGCACCAGGCCTCCGCCCAGCACGCGATCGAGCTCACCGATGCCGCTCGCGAGGCGGTTCGCCTCGGCGCTCGAGACCTCGCCGATCGGAGTGATCGAGGCCGCCCCGGCCGCTGCAGCGTGCACGCGATTGCGGGCCGCGCTGGCGACGCTCGGCGCAGGGCGCACCACCACCGTCTCGACCAGGGTATTCCAGGCCTCGCACGACGGGCACTGCCCGGCCCACTTGGGCGAGCTGGCGCCGCACTGCTGGCAGAGATACACGGAGCGGGTGGCTGACATGGGTCGCGCCATCTTGCCACGCGGTCGCGTACCGCGGCGTTACCCGGCGATCAGCGGGACTTGGCGGGCACTCGCTGCGGGCTGCGGCGCTCGATCGTGAGGCCATCGGGCCCGACGTCGACCACGATCGTGTCACCGGCCTCGAAGGTCGCTTGCAGCATCTGCTCGGCGAGCGGATCCTCGATCTGGTGCTGAATCTCGCGGCGCAGCGGGCGCGCGCCGAACGAGAGGTCGTAGCCCTTGACGATGATCGCGTCCTTGGCCGCATCGGTCACCACCAGCTCCATCTGCTGGCTGGCCAGCTGCCCCTTCACGCGGGCCAGCAGCAGGTCGACGATCTCGCGGATCTCCTCGCGGGTCAGCTCGCGGAAGACGACCGTGGCGTCGATCCGGTTGAGGAACTCGGGGCGGAACAGGTTCTTCAGCTCGCCGAGCACCTTCTCCTTCATCCGGTCGTAGTCGGCCGCTTGCTCGGCAACCGTCTCGCCGGCGGCAGCCCGGAAGCCGATCCGGCTGTCCTTCTGCAGCAGCTGCGCGCCGACGTTGCTGGTCATGACGATGATCGTGTTGCGGAAGTCGACGCGGCGGCCCTTGGCATCGGTCAGGTGGCCGTCCTCGAGGATCTGCAGCAGGATGTTGAAGACATCAGGGTGCGCCTTCTCGATCTCGTCGAGCAGGACCACGCTGTAGCTCTTGCGTCGTACCGCCTCGGTCAGCTGGCCGCCCTCGTCGTAGCCGACGTAGCCCGGAGGCGCCCCGACCAGTCGTGAGACGTTGTGACGCTCCATGAACTCGCTCATGTCGATCTTGACCAGGGCATCCTCGGAGCCGAACATGAACTCGGCGAGCGCCTTGGCCAACTCGGTCTTGCCGACGCCGGTGGGACCCAGAAAGATGAAGGAGCCGATCGGGCGCTTGGGATCCTTGAGACCGGCGCGGGCACGACGAACGGCCTTGCTGACGGTCTCGATCGCTTCCTGCTGGCCGATCACGCGCTTGTGGAGCGCTTCTTCCATGTGGAGCAGCCGCTCCGACTCCTCGGCGCTGATGCGGATCACCGGGATCCCGGTCCACATGCTGATGACCTGGGCGATGTCCTCCTCGGTGACGACCGGGACCTCCTTGGCGGTCTCCTCCTTCCAGGCGGCGCGAAGCTGTTCGATCCGTTCGTGGCCCTGCGCCTCCTCGTCCCGCAGCCGGGCGGCGGCCTCGTAGTCCTGCCCGGCGATCGCCTCGTCCTTCTGGCGGGTGATCTCCTCGAGGTCGCGCTGCGCCTCCTTGACGTTCGGCGGAGCCGATGACTTGCGCAAGCGTACCCGCGAGCCGGCCTCGTCCATCAGGTCGATCGCCTTGTCGGGCAGGGCGCGGTCAGCCACGTAACGCACCGACAGGTCGACGGCGGCGTGCACCGCCTCGTCGCTGATCTTCACGTGGTGATGGTCCTCGTACCGGGACCTGATCCCGAACAGGATCTCGACCGCCTGGTCGACGGTCGGCTCCTCGACCATCACCGGCTGGAAGCGTCGCTCGAGGGCACCGTCCTTCTCGATGTACTTGCGGTACTCGTCGAGCGTGGTGGCGCCGATGCATTGCAGCTCGCCGCGGGCCAGCGGCGGCTTCAGGATGTTGGCCGCATCGATTGCTCCCTCGGCGGCGCCGGCCCCGACCAGGGTGTGCAGCTCGTCGATGAACAGCACGGAGTCGCTGCTGCTGCGCAGCTCCTCGATGATCTTCTTCAGCCGCTCCTCAAACTCGCCGCGGTACTTGGTGCCAGCCACCAATGAACCGATGTCCAGGGTCAGCACCCGCTTGCCGATCAGCGTCTCGGGGACGTCGCCGCTCACGATCCGCTGGGCCAGCCCCTCGGCGATGGCCGTCTTGCCGACCCCCGGCTCACCGATCAGGGCGGGATTGTTCTTGGTGCGTCGCGACAGGATCTGGATGACCCGTTCGATCTCCTTCTCGCGGCCGATGACCGGATCGAGCTTGCCGGCGCGCGCCGCATCGGTCAGGTTGATCCCGAGCTGGTCGAGGGTCGGCGTCTTGGACGAGCGCTTGGTCTCCTGGGCCGGAGCGGTGCCGCTGCTCTGCGACAGGACGTGGATCACCTGGTGCCGGACCTTGTCCAGGTTCACGCCCAGGCTCTCGAGCACGCCCGCCGCGATCCCTTCGCCCTCGCGCACGAGGCCAAGCAGCAGGTGCTCGGTGCCGATGTAGTTGTGCCCCAGCCGCCGTGCCTCGTCGATGGCCAGCTCGATCACCCGCTTGGCGCGCGGGGTGAGCCCCACTTCGCCGACCACCGGGCGATCTCCGCGCCCAATAATGAACTCGACGGCGGTACGGACCTTGGAAAGCTCGACGTTCATGTTCTCGAGGACGCGCGCGGCGACCCCCTCGCCCTCGCGCACCAGGCCAAGCAGCAGATGCTCGGTCCCGATGTAGTTGTGGTTGAAACGCTGCGCCTCATCCTGGGCAAGGGTCAGCACCTTGCGCGCCCTGTCCGTGAATTTGTCGAAGCGGTCCATGATCGCGTCCAAGCGAGATTTGCCAGAGTGTACGGCACCACCGCTCGGCGGTGCCTTCAATAGGTACTACGTTCGGAGCAGGGAGAAAAGCGCATCCGCCCCGCGAGCAGCAGCACGAGGGACCGACGGGCCCCCGGTCAGGCCTCGGGCTCTGCCTCTGCGACCGGCTCTGCCACCGGCTCGGGCTCGGCTTCGGGGGCTGCCTCGGCTTCGGCCATCGGCTCGGGCTGTACCTCCGCGACGGGCTCTGCCTCGGGGGCCACCTCGGCATCGGCCATCGGCTCGGGCTGTACCTCCGCGACGGGCTCTGCCTCTGCCACCGGCTCGGGCTCGACCGCGGGCTTGTCTTCGGGGGCTGCCTCGGCTTCGGCCATCGGCTCGGGCTGTGCCTCTGCTACGGGCTCGGGCTGTGCCTCTGCTACGGGCTCGGGCTCGGCAATCGGCTCGGGCTCAGGCTCGGCAATCGGCTCGGGCCGTGCCTCTGCTACGGGCTCGGACTCGGCCATCGGCTCGGGCTCAGGCTCGACGGCGGGTTCGGCCTGCGCTGCGCGGAACTGGTCGAGCAGCCCGGATTCGGCGAAGGCTGCCGCCATGGTGTTGTCGATCCCTTCATCGGGCTCGCTGATGGCGTCCTCGGGCCGGTACTCACGCTCGCGCCGATCACGACGCTCGCGCCGCGGCGACCGATCCTCGAAAGGCTGCTCTGGCGCTGCCGACACGGGCGGTGCGGCCGCTGCGGGCGGTGCTGCCGGACGCTCGTCGGCCTGCTTCAGCGAGAGGCCCAGGCGGTGGCGCTCCGAGTCGAGGCTGATGATCTTCAGCTTGAGCTCGTCGCCCTCCTTGACCACGTCGCCGGGGTGCGCAACGCGCTGGTTGGACAGCTCGCTGATATGGATGAGTCCCTCGAGCCCCTCCTCGACGCGCACGAACGCGCCGAAGTTGACGAGCTTGGTGACAGTTCCGTCGATGACATCGCCGATGGTGTACTTGGCCACCGACTCCTGCCACGGGTCGGGCTGCAGCCGCCGAATTGAGAGGCTGATGCGGCCACGCTCGTGGTTGATGTCGATCACCTCGGCCTCGACCTCGTCGCCGATGGCGTAGGCGGTCTCCGGGTTGTTGACCTTGTTCCAGGAGAGCTCGCTCTTGTGGACGAGGCCGTCGATCCCGCCCAGGTCGATGAAGACGCCGAACGGGGCGATGCTGCGAACGGTGCCCAGGACCTTCTGCCCAACCTGGAGGCTGCTGAAGAGCTCGTCGCGCTTTTCGCGGCGCTCCTCGTAGAGGGCAACCTTCTCCGACAGGATCAGCCGATTGGCCTTGCGGTTCACCTCCAGGATCTTGAGCCGCAGGGTGCGCCCGACAAAGGGCTGCAGCTTCTCGGCGATCTCCTGGGCCGCGTCCCGCGGCTGCTCGTCGCGCGGGCGGCGCGGGAAGTCGACAATCTGGCTGATCGGCACGAAGCCGCGAACTCCAAGGTCGACGATCAAGCCGCCCTTGTTGTGGTCGATCACCCGCGCATCGACGATTTCGCCGGCGTCGAAGCGCTCCTGCATAGATCGCCACTTGCGCTCCAGACCGGCGCGGCGCAGTGACAGTACGGCGTGGCCCTCGGGCGATTCGGGCTGCAGGACGTAGACCAGGACCTCGTCGCCGATCTTCAGATCGGGGCGCGCCTCGTCATTGTCGCGCGGGCCGCGGCGGCTGATCAGCTCCCGATTGGAGACGACCCCCTCGCTCTTCCCGCCGAAGTCGATCAGGATCTCGTCCGGGTCGATGCGCACAACGGTCCCTTCGACCACGTCGCCATGCTTGAGGCTCTTGACCTCATTCGACGGGTCGGCGAGCAGCTCCTCCATGGTCATCGGCTCGGGGCGCTCCTCCGGGACCTCGACCTCGATCGCCATCAACTCGGGCTCGGGCTCTGCCTCGGGCTCGGGTTCTGCGTCGGCCTCGGTGGAGACGGCCATCCGCTCGGGTTCTGCCTCGGGCTCGGGCTCGGGTTGTGCCTCGGGCTCGGGCTCTGCAGAGGCTGCCACGGGCTCAGCCTCAGGCTCCGGGACGACGGGGATGGACTCCTCGGTCGGGTCCTCGAGCTGATTCGTTTCGTCGGTCAAGTGCGTGTACGCTCCTGCATGTGAAGTCCCCGACAAGCACAACGCCCTCCGCAGGCGGAGGGCGTTTCGTTCAACAGCTGGGTCGGTTCGAAGCTGCCTTCATGGTCGATCAGACGACTCGGGTGCTCCTCGGTAACGGCCGAAGGGAACGGCGCACATCCGCGCACGACTATGCGGTTGTCTTGGTCAGAGCCGGCGGAGCATACCA
>JAYUGK010000246.1:0-4094 GCA_043738415.1 Chloroflexota bacterium
TCGAATAGAGGGCGGCCCGGGTCATGGTCCTCCCCTCGGGCGCTGCCGCGCGCAGCTTGGCAGGCATCTCGGCGGTGTCTTCCAGCGCAGCTTCCTCGCTCACCAGCTCGGCGTCGTGCGCGGCCGCCTCGTCCGGGTGCTTGCGGCGCCAGCGCGATTCGGCCTCTTCCTGCAGCTTGGCCGCGTCACGCAGCACGATCTCGGCCAGGTCGACGGTGCCCGCGGTGGCGTGGATCGGTCCGCCGAAGCCCGCCTTGACGAGGGCGGGAATCCGCCCGCAATGGTCGAGGTGGGCGTGCGTCAGAAGCACGGCATCGAGCGTGCGCGGGTCGTAGGCAAAGGCCATCCGGTTGCGACTGACCTCGTGGGGCGAGCCCTGGAACATGCCGCAGTCGATGAGCACCCGCCGCTCGCCGGCTGTCACCAGGAATTGCGAACCGGTGACCGTGCCGACTGCGCCGAGGAACTGGATCGAGATGCTCATTGGGCGATTATGGCTGATTGGCGGGCGCGTCTATGATCGGTTCCCAATGCCGTTTCTGATCGAGCCGCCCATCGAGCCGATGCTCGCCAGACTCACTCCGGAGCTGCCCGTTGGCGACGGGTGGCGCTACGAGCCGAAATGGGACGGCTTTCGGGCGCTCGTCTTTCGCGATGGGCAGGAGCTCTACCTGCAATCCCGGGACCTCAAGCCGCTGGTCCGATATTTCCCGGAGCTGCTCGAACCCCTGCGGGCCTTGGGCGGACCGGAAGGGCGATTCGTGCTCGATGGGGAGATCGTCATCGCCCGTGACGGCGGGCTCGATTTCGAGGCGCTCCTGCTCCGGATCCACCCCGCCGCCTCGCGCGTGGCGATGCTGGCCGCTGAGGGGCCGGCCGCGTACGTTGCCTTCGACTGCCTGGCCGAGGGCGCCGATGACCTGCGGGCCGCGCCACTCGACGAACGGCGGGCACGGCTCGAGTTATTGCTCGCGGATCCGCCTGCATCGGTCCTGCTGACGCCGGCCACCGCCGACCCGGCGCTGGCGCGCCACTGGTTCGAGGTCTTCGAGGGGGCCGGACTGGATGGCGTCGTCGCCAAGCGGGCCGAGCTCCGCTACCTCCCCGGCAAGCGCGAGATGGCCAAGATCAAACATCTGCGCACCGCCGACTGCGTGGTCGCCGGGTTCCGCTGGCACAAGAACGGCCCCGGCACGATGGTCGGCTCACTCCTGCTGGGCCTGTGGAACGAGGCCGGTCAATTGCAGCATGCGGGCGTCACCGCATCCTTCACCGAGGATCGGCGCCGTGAGCTGGTGACCTTCCTGGAGCCGTACCGCAGCAATGCGCTCACCGGCCACCCATGGCGCGAGTGGAAGGAATGGGAGGCGGCTGCCGAGGGCAAGCGCATGCCGGGTGCCACGTCGCGCTGGAACCGTGGCAAGGACCTGTCCTGGGAGGCGCTCCGGACCGAGCTGGTCTGCGAGGTCGCCTACGACCACCTGCAGGGCGATCGGTTCCGGCATGCCACAACGTTCAAGCGCTGGAGGCCGGACAAGCCACCCGCCGAATGCCGCTACGACCAGCTCGACGAGACGCCACCCGCGCTCCTCGCCGACCTGTTCGGGGCCCGCTGACCGGGCGCAACTTCCCGTGGCTGCCTGCGCCGCGGGTGACGTGTGACGTGTGACGTGTGACGTGTGACGCTGGTGAGCCTTATTTGCCACTCACTGGCTGCCGTGACTTCGATCTGCACCAAGGCGGCTACCGAGGGCCGGAAATGACGCGGCCAGAGGGCATACCGAGCATTGAAGCGCCCTTGGGGCTCCGCACCGCTGCCTGCCGCACCCGGTACACCGCGAGATGAGGAGCCTCTTCCGCAACCAACGCACAGCAGGGTCCGCGCTACACTCCATCCGCCTCGATCGCCCGCACCAAGGAGACGCCGCGCCCGTGAGCCACCACGACCTGAATGCTGCCGTCAACGAGCTCGCGGAGCGCTTCTGGGAAGGCGTTCTCGAGCGCGACCCGGTCTCCGCCACGATCCTGGGCGACGAGCGCTACGACGATCGCCTGCCGGACCTGGGCGAAGCGGGCCGCGCCGCCGATGCGGCTGCGTTCGGAGCAACGCTGGCTGAGGCAGAGGCGATCGGCGGGGATGGGCTCGATCCGGAGGAGGTGATCACGCGCGACATGCTGATGCTCGTGGCGCGTACGCACCTCGAGGCGCTCGATCAGAAGCAATACCAGCTGGCGATCGACCACATCTTTGGCGTCCAGACCCTGCCGGTGCGCATTGCGCAGTACCAGCAGGCCGACACCCCGGAGCGCGTGGAGCGCCTGTTGGCCCGTCTCGTCGCGTATCCGACGGCGATCGAGCAGACGATTGCAACGCTCCGCGAAGGGATGGCCGATAGACGGACCGGGGCGGCCATCCCCGTCCGCAAGCTGATCGAGCAGATCGAGCGGATGCTGTCGCTGCCATCGGCCGATTTCCCCGCGGTGACCATGGCGCAGGTGGCGGACGATCCGGCGCGTGAACGAGTGCGGGCGGCGGTGGAGGCGCACATCTACCCCTCTCTGCAGCAGCTGCGCGACTTCCTGGCCGACGAGTACGAGGCGCAGGCCCGGCGACAGCCCGGCATCAGCGCCACGCCAGGCGGCGAGGAGGCGTATCGGCTGGCGATTCGCATGAACACGACCGTTGCGGCGGACCCCGACGAAGTGCATCGGTTCGGGCTCGAGGATCTCGCGCACATCGAGGCGGAGAAGGACGCGATCGCGCGCCGGCTCGGAAAGCGTAACCGCGTGGCCCTGGCCAAGGCCCTGTCGGAAGATCCGTCCAACCGCCCGACAACCCGCGAGCAGATCGTTGAACTCGCCGCGCAACAGACGGCGCGCGCCTTCGCAGTCGCACCCAGCTATTTTGGCCGGCTGCCGAGCGCCGATTGCGAGGTCAAGGCGGTCGAGGAGTATCGGGAGCGCGAGGTGCCGCCTGCCTTCTACATGCCGCCCTCGATGGACGGCTCGCGCCCCGGCCAGTACTACATCAATACCTATCAGCCGGAGGAACGGCAGATCCACAAGATCGCCTCGATCACCTTCCACGAGGCGACCCCCGGCCACCACTTCCAGCTGGCGATCGAGATGGAGCTGACCGGTCTGCCGCGCTTCCGCACCCTGGGATCGCGGATGGCCGGCGTCTCGTACGTGGAGGGCTGGGGTCTGTACTGCGAGCGGCTGGCCGACGAGATGGGGCTCTACCTGTCGGACGAGGAGCGCTTCGGGATGCTCGACATGCAGGGCTTCCGCGCCGCGCGGCTGGTGGTCGACTCGGGGATTCACGCCTTCGGCTGGAGCCGCGAGCGAGCGATCGAGCTCATGCACGAGCGCGGCTCGATGCCACTGGTCGACGCCGAGATCGAGGTCGACCGATACACCATCTGGCCCGGCCAGGCGCTCTCATACAAGATCGGCCAGCGCGAGATCGAACGAGCACGGCGCGAGGTCAACGAGCTGATGGGAGACCGATTCGACCTGCGCGCATTCCACGACGAGCTGCTCGGCCACGGCTCGCTGCCGCTGGCGACCCTGCGTCGCGAGATCCCCGGCTGGGTCGAGGCGGCGGTCTCGGCGCGCGAAGGCGCGGGCGAGGGCGCCCCGGCCCGCTGACCCCGTTGTGCTGCCTGTCCCTTCCAGATTCACATGAGGTGACCACGCGATGTGCTTGATCTCCCGGACCCGGCCCAATTCACATGGGGTGGCCATCACCCCGCCCGAACCCCGCCATTTGCACACCGGGCGTGAACATGCCCGCCTCGACCCGGCCGCGACGCCCTCCGCGCGCGCCCGGCGTGAATCTGGCACGAAGGGCAACGGCTGACGGCGCGATGCGTGCCCCCGACCGCATTACGCTGACCGGGCGCCACGTGCGCCTGGAGCCGATCTCGGAGCGTCACCGCGACGACCTGCTTGCCGCCGCGGCGCAGGACCCCGACACGTTCCGCTACATGTCGTCCGATCTCTCGGTTGGCGCCGACGCATGGCCGGCATACCTGGCCGACGCCCTCCGCCTGGAATTCGTCGCCTGGGCCACGGTGGACGCGGCGACCGGC
>JAYUGK010000247.1:0-4073 GCA_043738415.1 Chloroflexota bacterium
GTCGACTGCACGGGGAGGTAGCCGAGCTGGTTCTGGCGACCGGCCGTCAGTCCCTGCCCGAGCAGTCCACCCGATCCAACCGCGTTCACCGCCTGGAGAAGCTGGTAGCAGGCACCCTGGGGATCCGCATTCGGGTCGAGGAAGCAGAAGAGCCGCTGTCGCTGGTAAGCGTGCATGGCGCCGATTGCCAGCGGGGCGAGCGCAACCGCCGCTCCGCCGAACAGGGCCATCCAGCCGATGCTCGCGCCGCTGAGGAAGAGCATCCCGACCAGCATGGCCACGAAGACCAGGGCCGTGCCCAGGTCGGGCTGGCGATAGACGAGAAAGGTCGGGATCACCATCACCAGCCCAGCGCCAACGATCGTCGACAGGCGGCCGATCCGTTCCCGGCGCCGATGGAGGTAGCTCGCCAGCACCACGATCATGAGGACCTTGGCGATCTCGCTCGACTGGAAATCGAGGCCGGCCACGCTGATCGACATCTGTGCGCCAAAGAGACGCGTGCCGATCAGCATGGTGAGCGCGAGGAGGCCGAGCACGGCAAGGTAGATCGGTCCGGTGAAGGTCGAGAGCCAGTGGTAGTCGATGCTGGCCGCCACGAAGAATCCGGTTATTCCGATCGCGGTCCAGATCACGGTCTTGACCGTTTGGGACAGCGTTCCGGGAGTGCCACTCACCCCGTAATTCGCGGAATAGCCCAGCACCAGCCCAAACGCGATCAGCAGAACGACATACAGGAACAGCTGGCGATCAAACGAGCGCCAGATGCGGCCGCGAATGTTCTCAACAAAGGTTGCAGTTGCGGTGCTCATCGGTCAGTTCGCCGCGACGCGAGAGAGGTCGGTGGGGTCGAGGCGCAGGTCCTGGTGAAGTCCGTACCACTGCTGCAGGAAATACTTGACCACCTCGAGCGAAACGTTCCCGCGCGCCACCGCGGAGTAGGTGAAGGTCAGCACCTCGAGCTGCGCGTCGGTGGCGCCGGGGGCCGACGGCAGCCACGCGACGAACCACGAATGGAACGGAAGGGCATCCCCGCTTGGGGCGCTTCCGAACTCGGCGGTGCCGGTCTTGCCGGAGAGGGCACCCGGCAGACGCAGGTCGCGGATGTTGTAGGCATGCCCGGTGGTGATCACCTCGCGGGCACCGATGCGGATCGCCTGCAGATCGGCCGCACTGGCGGAAAGGATGCGAATCGGCTCCGCGGTGTAGGGCTGCACCAGGGCGCCCGTGTCATCGGCTTCTCCGCGCACCACCGTCGGGCGCAGCAGCTTTCCCCCGTTGGCCAGTGCCGCGTAGGCGTTCAGCAGCTGCAGCGGCGTAACTGCGATCACGTTCTGACCGATCCCCGCCTGCGCCAACTCTCCGGTGAACACATCCGGCCTGCCCTGTGCCTGGGCCCATTCTCGACTGATGACGATCCCCTTTGCCTCGCCCGGCAGGTTGATCCCTGTTCGCTCCCCGAATCCGAGCTCCTGCGCCCACCTGCCGAAGCGGTCGAGACCGAGCTTGATGGCCATCTGGTAGAAGAACGTGTCCGAGCTGCGAGCGAACGCCTCCACCAGGTTGAGGGGCCCGAATCCTCGATGGTTCCAGTCGTACAGGCACTGTCCCTGCGGCGCGTCCGGGATCTGGTAACAGCCATACGTGGGCCAGCGCTGGGTCGTCGTGGTGACGCCCTCCTCCAGCGCTGCCAGCCCGGTCACCAACTTGAAGGTCGAGCCTGGCGGATAGATGTCGGAGATGGCGTGGTTCCGCAACGGCCGGCCGGGATCGGCCAGGTACGCGGCAAATTCGCCCCGCGATATCCCCGCGGCGAATTTGTTGTTGTCATAGGCGGGCAGCGAGACCATGGACAGGATCTCGCCGCTCTGCGGGTTCATGACCACGGTCACGCCCTGCTTCACACCCGAGGCCTGCATGCCCCACAGCAAGGAGTCGGTGGCGACCCGCTGCATCCGCGCGTCGATGGTGAGCATCAGGTTCTTGCCCGGGATCGGTTCGGCCAGCGTCTTGACCACTTTGACGGTCCGACCCGAGGCGTCACGCTCGAGCAACTGCCGGCCGTAGGTGCCGCGCAGGACCGATTCCATGCTTGATTCCACGCCGTCGCGACCGATCACGTCATCCGGCAGGTACCCCCGGGCCGCCAGGTCGGCAAGCTCAGCGGCGTCCACGCGACCGGTGTAGCCAACCAGGTGCGAGAGGAGCGTGCCATCAACGGCGCCGTTCTCGTCGAAATACTCGCGTACCGCCTCGACCACCACCGTGACTCCCGGCAGCTGATCGCCCATTTCGCCGATCATCAGTGCGGCCTCCCTGCTCAGCCCATGCAGCAGCGGCACCAACTCGTAGGGCGAGCCCTTGAAGGCCTGCAGCCGCTCGCTGAGCACCGACACGTCGACCCCTACCACGCGCGACGCTCGAAAGAGGACCCAGGCGCGCGCCGACGGGTCCTCGGGGAGGTCCGCCAGCGTCGCTTCCAACGTCCAGGCAGGCGTGTTGGCCGCCAGCAGCCTGCCTTCGCGGTCGAAGACCAGCCCTCGCGGCGACTTGAGCGCCACCTCGAGAGTCCTGATCGCAACCGCGCGGGCTGCGTAGCGGGCGCCGTCGAGTACCTGGAGTTGAAAGAGTCGCCCGGCGAGTGCGCCAAAGATGAGGACAGCGATCACGGACAGCGCCACAAAGCGGGCGCGCGACCGCGGGAATTCGCCGCCGCCATCGTTCAGATCGGCCATCTCGACCTCACCTGGCTCGGCCTTCTTCGCGTTCCATCCGATGCAGAAGGCGTCGGGCGGGCAGGAAGAGGATGGCCGCCAGCGCTCCGTTCAGAACGGCAGCCGCCGCGACGAGCGAGAGCGGAAGACCTCCGGATGGCGCCTGGTCGAGCAGACGGAGGACCCCCAGTTCGACGCCATCCGCGATGACCGAGCCGACCATCGCCGCGACGATCGGAACCAGGATCCACAGCCTGCCGAGGAGCTGTTCCGTGGCGGCGACCACCAGGGCCACCGCCAGCATCGCCAGCGGAATACTTCCGAGGGGCGCCCTGGTCATCAGATTCGCAACCAGTCCCGCCACGAAGGCCCAGCCGATGCCCGTCCCAAGGCCCCGCCTGGCGGTCACCAGCACCACTACCACGAGCAGGATGTTCGGCCGAACTCCTGAAACCTGCAGGACCGGGGCGAGGCCAGCGTGGACCACCCCGCTGAGGACGGCGAGGAGGACGCTTGCGTAGCTAATCTGCTTCCCCTGGGGCGGCTCGACGAGGCTGGCGGACAAGTCCTGAGGGTCCGGGAAGTATAACCGTGCGGGCCGCCGCCAAGTTCGCTCCTTGGGCGGTTTCACGTGAAACATCGAGCCCATCCGGAGCGGCCGATAACGCGCGTCTAACCGGCCGGTAAGGGCTTGGACTGGTAGAATACACTGGCCAATCTGAACTCGCCGCGGAGTGCTCGTGCTCAGGGTCACGGCCTGCACCAACCAGAAGGGCGGCGTTGGCAAGACGACGACAGTCGTCAACCTGGCGGCGTACCTTGCCCTCTTGGGAACGTCCACGCTCGTGATCGACCTTGACCCGCAGGGGAATGCCACGAGCGGCCTCGGTGTGGATCGCCGGGCGGTCGGACGGTCGGTCTACGACGCATTGATCGCCGGCGTTTCAATGGGGGAACTGACGTTGGCAACACCCGTGGAGGGACTCGACCTGGTGCCATCTTCGGCCGCGCTGGCGGGCGCCGAGATCGAGCTGGTGGACGTGACCGCTCGCGAGCATCGACTCGCGGCCAGCCTGGCTGGACTCGAGCAGCGCTACGACCGAGTGCTGATCGACTGTCCGCCATCGCTGGGCCTGCTGACGATCAACGCTCTGACTGCAGCCGATGGCGTGCTGATTCCGATACAGACCGAGTACTACGCCCTGGAGGGTTTGAGCCAACTGGTGAATACCATCCGGCTCGTTCGTGAAAGCCTCAATCCGCGCCTCGAAATCGAGGGCGTGCTGCTGACCATGGTCGACGGGCGAACGAACCTCTCGGCGCAGGTGGCCGCCGAGGTGCGACGCCACATGAACGGGA
>JAYUGK010000248.1:0-3991 GCA_043738415.1 Chloroflexota bacterium
GATCGACGCCGTCGCCGCCGATGCGCTGACGATCACCCTGCGAGCACTCCTGCGCCGCTCGGCCGCGCCGCGCGCTTCCGCTCGTCAGCCGCTCGCCGCACCGCCCCCGGTGTCCGACCCGGAAGGCCGCATCGCCCAGACTCTACTGGCAGTGGCCCGGACCAACGGTCGGGTCGCCCCGGCAGCGAGGGCGCTGGGCGTGCATCGCAATACCGTGCTGTATCGGTTGCGCATCGGCCTTGCCCAGTTCGGGATCGACCCCCGGCGCCCGCAGGATGCCCTGCGAATCCTTGCCGACGCGGAGCGTCGCTCGAGCTGACGCGGTCCGGAGTTGTGCATACTGCACAACAATTGAGCGGCTGCGGTGACCATCGGTCTTCCCTGCCAACGGCCGCCAGTGGGTATGGTCGGACCTGTCGATCGTCCTCTGCATCCGGTAAGGAGTCCCATGGCCAACAAGGAGCTAGCCGCCGTCCTCAAGATTGCCGAGGAGCGCAACCTGCGCTTCGTCAGCCTGCAGTTCACCGACATCGTGGGGCAGGTCAAGTCGGTCCAGGTTCCCATGCACCAGCTGGAAGAGGCGGTCGAGCACGGCAAGTGGTTCGACGGCAGCAGCATCGAGGGGTTCGCGCGCATCGCCGAGTCCGACATGTTCCTGGTGCCGGACCTCGCCACCTTCGCGCCGATCCCGTGGGAGCTAGGCTTCGACCCTTCCGGCAAGCCGATCCCGACCGGTGCGGCCCGGGTCATCTGCGACGTCTTCACCCCTAACGGCGACCCGTTCCCCGGCGATCCACGCTGGGTGCTGAGGCGGCAGTTGGAGAAAGTCAAGGAACTCGGCTACGTCCTCAACATGGGACCAGAGTTGGAGTTCTTCCTGCTCAAGCGCAACGACCACGCGGTCGAGGCACTGCCCCATGACGCAGCCGGCTACTTCGACCTTTCCAGCGACCTCGGGACCGATGTCCGCAAGGAGATGATGAACGACCTGGAGGCGTTTGGGATCAAGGTCGAAACCGCGCACCACGAGGTGGCCGTCGGCCAGCACGAGATCGACTTCGAGTACGCGGACGCGCTGCGCACCGCGGACAACGCGGTCACCTTCAAGACCACCCTCAAGGCGGTCGCCGCCCGAAATGGGCTGTATGCCACGTTCATGCCAAAGCCATTCTTCGGCATCAACGGTTCGGGGATGCACGTTCACCAGAGCCTGTGGGACATCAAGAAGGGACGGAACGCGTTCGCGGATGCCTCGGACCCGTACGGCCTCTCGGCGATGGCGCGGAGCTACATCGCCGGCACGCTGGCACACGCCCGCGGCATGATCTCGGTGCTCGCACCGCTGGTGAACAGCTACAAGCGGCTGGTTCCGGGCTACGAGGCGCCGGTCTACATCGGCTGGGCCCGCATCAACCGATCCGCCCTGATCCGCATTCCGCAGATCAGCAAGGGACAGCTCAACAGCACCCGCATCGAGCTGCGCTGCCCGGACCCGGCTGCGAACCCCTACCTGGCCTTTACCTGCATGCTGGCCGCCGGGCTCGATGGCGTGGCGCGCAAGCTGACGCCGCCCGACCCGGTCGAGGAGAACCTCTACCACTTCGATGCGGCCAAGCTGGAGAGCCGCAAGATCCGCCAGCTGCCCGGCACGCTTCGCGAAGCGCTCGACGAGCTGCAGGCCGACACCGTGATCGCCGAGGCTCTCGGGGAGCACGTCTTCGAACGCTTCGTGGAGGCGAAGACCGAGGAGTGGGACGCCTACCGGATGCAGGTCACCAGCTGGGAGGTCGAGCGCTACTTGGAAGCCTTCTAGGACCCTATCCATGCTTCGACCGCTTGTCTGCGGGATTACTGACCGAATGGGCTATCCTCGGCGCTCCGCGGAAAGGTTGACGTAGCAAGGGCGAACCAGATCATGTGCGGCATCGCCGGCGTCGTTGGCTCACATCCGACTCCAGAGATCATCAGGACGATGCTCGAATGCCTCGCGCACCGCGGCCCGGATGGCGTGGGCCAGGTCATTCGCGACGGTCGTGTTGGCCTTGGACACCGGCGCTTGGCCATCATCGACCTTTCCGATGACGCATCGCAGCCCATGCGGTCTGCAACGGGCTCCGAGGTGATCCTGAACGGCGAGATCTACAACTACCTCGAGCTCCGCGACGAGTTAGCGAGCGGGGGAGCTGCCTTCCGAACGTCCAGCGACACCGAGGTGCTGCTGGCCGCCTACGACCGCTGGGGCGTCGATTGCCTCCATCGGCTCAACGGCATGTTCGCCTTCGCGATCTATGACCCATCGCGTCGCATCCTCTTGCTCGCGCGCGATCGGTTCGGGGAGAAACCGCTCTATTACCATCGCACGGGCGACGGGACCTTCCTGTTCGCGTCAGAGATCAAGGCCATCCTCGCCCATCCGGAAGTGAGCGCGCGCGCCGAAGGGCAATCCGTCTACCGCTTCCTTCGACACAAGCTGAGCGAGCTCGAGCCTGCGACCTTCTTCGACGGGATCGTTGCCCTGCCACCTGCCCACTACCTCGAGTTGCGGGTGGACGACGGACACCAGGACCTGCGGCGCTACTGGACACTGGACGGATCGGTCCAGGATCCCCGCCTCCAGCACGAGCTGGTGGCGGCCTACCGCGATCTGCTCGAAGACTCCATCCGGATCCGGCTTCGCGCCGATGTTGCTGTCGGATCATCGCTTTCGGGAGGGATCGACTCGAGCGCGGTCGTGGGCTACCTGGCTTTGGGACGCCACGTTGAACGCCAGCACACCTTCTCAGCCCGCTTCCCTGGATGGCGGTTGGATGAGGGTCGGTACATAGCCGATGTCACGGCCCTCAGTGGAGCTCGCTCGCATGAAGTTGAGCCGGTCCCCGATCCGGCAGATCTCGAGAGGGTCATCTGGCACCAGGATCAGCCATTTGCATCGCTGAGCATTTACGCCCAGTGGTCTGTGATGCGGCTTGCCCGCGAGGAAGACGTCACCGTGCTGCTGGATGGGCAGGGCGCCGACGAGACCCTGGCCGGCTACCATTTCTACTTCGCTGCGCTATTCCGGTACCTGCTGCGAACCGGCAGGTGGCTGGACCTCGTGTGCGAGATGCGAGCGTTCTCTGCAGCGCACGGCCAGGCGCGGCTCAGGGCGCTGGCGTTCTACGCGCTGCCGGAATCCGCAGCCCGCTTTGCCAGGAGCCTCCGCGGAGGACCCGGCATATCGCCGGCCTTCGCTCGCACCCAGGCACCCTTGGCGACGGCCCACGCCCCTTCCCCCCGGTTCCGAACCGACCTTGACGAAATGCTGGCATCGACCCTGACCGAGACCATGCTGCCGGGGCTGCTTCGCTATGCGGACCGCAACTCGATGGCGTTCGGCCGGGAGGTGCGGCTTCCGTATCTCGACCATCGGCTGGTCGAACTCGCCTTCAGCTTGCCTTGGGATATGAAGCTGCACCGCGGCCAGACCAAGCGGGTCCTGCGCGAGGCAATGAGCGACTATCTGCCCGACTCTGTGAAAGCTCGGCGGGACAAGGTCGGCTACGCTCCACCGCAGGCTGCCTGGCTCCGCGGTCCACTGCGCCAGTGGGCGGAGGATCTGCTTGCGTCCCAGCGCTTTGCCGAGCGCGAATGGAACGACGCGCCCGCCGTGGTCGCGCTGTGGCGCGCCTTCCGTGACGGGAAGGATGAGCTGAACGCAGACGTCTGGCGGTTCCTGTCGGTCGAAGCTTGGGCGCGGACCTTCCTCGACCGGTGAGCGCCAAGGTTGCACCCATCCGGGTAACGATGTGCGTTCGTAACCCCTACACCCATGACACGCGCGTCGAAAAGGAGGCCCGGACGCTCTCCGGCGCGGGGTATTCGGTGACCGTGGTGTGCGAGGCCGCCGCCGGCCTGCCGTCGTTTGAGGAGCGGGACGGGATACGTGTCGTGCGTACAGCACGGTCGCTCCCTTCGATCCCGATCTGGCGTTTTCTCGACTACGGCCGGACAC
>JAYUGK010000249.1:0-11087 GCA_043738415.1 Chloroflexota bacterium
CCGGCGGCCGGCACCAGCGCGACCGTGCCCAGGCCGGACTTGACCGTCTCGAAGCTGAGCCGATACGGCGCCTCCAGGGGCGTGCCTGCCTGGTCGCGCGCATCGGTTCCGAGCCGGACGGTGTAGTCGCGGTTGGGAAGGAGCGGCTCGCTCAACTCGATCGTCAGGCGCTCCCCTCTCCAGCGCAGTTGGATCGGAGTGGCGGGGGTGACCGTCAACACCCGCTCGACCGACGCGGTGTCCATCAGCGTCGAAAATTCGATCTCGATCAGCGCGTCGAGCGGGACAGCCTGGGCGCCGTCGGCGGGAGTTGTGGCGAGGACCGCGGGGTTGCCGACCGTCTCGAAGGTCAATGGTGTGGAGGCGGTCAGCATGGCATTGCCTGCTCCGTCGCGAACCCCGGGCTCGAGGTGGACGACGAACGAGGAGCGCAACGGCAGCCGGCTCGACGGCGTGAAGGTCATGGTCGTGCTGCTCCAGCTGAATGCGCCGCGCACCGGTGGCGCGATGCGGAAGGCGGCCTGCGCCCCCGCGTGCTCGACCGGCTCGGAGAAGTCGATCTCGATACTGGAGGTGGTGAGCGCGACCGACGGGTCGGTGGACAGATGCTGCGTGAGCAACACGCGCAGCACCTCAGGCGGGCGCCCGTCAACGGTCGAGGCGTAGTACAGGATCACGATCAGCACGGCCGCGCCGATGCCGAAGACCGCCAGGCTGCGCAGGAGAGCGCCACGCATCGTCACAGAACCCCGCGGGCGCTCTGGGCGGCCCGTTACCGGTCGCGAATGGACCTGCCGATTATAGGTGCGGGCCTTCGCGGGGGGGCCCCGAACCGAGGTCCGGAAGCAGGCACGAGCGTGCGCTATGCTACCGGCCGCGCTCCCCGGCAACACGGACGGAGACTCGATGACCTACTCCCCGGAGATGACCCCTACCGCTGGGGAGCCCGCCCAACGCGAGCCGAGCAGCACCCGTCGCGGGCTCGGTTGCGCACTTGAGATCGTTGAAACGCTGGTTCTGACACTGGTCATCTACCTGCTGATCCACAATTTCGTGGCGCAGCCGTTCCAGGTCGAGCAGAACTCGATGATTCCGACCATCACGCCGTCGGAGTACGTGCTGATCGACAAGATCTCGCCCCGCTTCAACGACTACCGGCGCGGCGATATCGTCGTCTTCCAGCCCGCGGCCGGGTTCGGAGAGGGCGGGGTCCCGTTCATCAAACGGGTGATCGGGCTGCCCGGCGATATCGTCAAGCTGGAGAACGGCCGCGTCTACGTGACGCCGGCGGGAGGCAGCGCCGTGCGCCTCGAGGAGCCATACGTGGTGCTGGGCATCGACGGGACGACCGCGTCCACCCTGCCGCGCGACGCCGCGGGCACCGACTCATGGATCATTCCCAGCGGATCCTATTTCGTGATGGGCGACAACCGTCCGGTGAGCCAGGACTCGCGCTTCTTCGGCCCGATCGCGCGCGACCTGATCATCGGGCGGGCCTGGCTCCGCTATTTCCCGCTCGACCGGATCGGATTCCTGGAGCAGCCGACCTACGCGGGCCTCTCCGGCCCGCAGGCGTCGACCCCGGCGGCCTGGGTGCCCGGCTACGGGCGCTTCGGCTCTTCGGCCACCACCCAGGTGTCGATCTCGCGCTGGTAGCCTTGGAGTTGGTCTGACCCGAACCACAGGCTCAGCTCCTCCTGCGCGGTTTCCACGCTGTCAGAGGCGTGCACCAGGTTGCGCAGCCCGCTGATCCCCAGGTCGCCCCGGATCGTTCCCGGCTCGGCCTCGTTCGGCATCGTGAGCCCGATCATGCGGCGCACGGTCGCCACTGCGTCGGGGCCCTCGAGGGCGACCGCGGCGACGGGCCCGGCGGTAATGAAGTCGACGAGCGCGGCATAGAAGTGCTTTCCGCGATGGACGCCGTAATGGCGCTCGGCAAGCTCGCGCGAAACGGTCAGGAACCTGATGCCGATCAACTTGAGGCCCTTGCGCTCGAACCGCGACACGATCTCGCCAACCAGGCCGCGCTGCACACCGTCGGGCTTGACCAGGACGAGGGTGCGTTCCATCAGGGTTGCTGCTCCTTGAGCGCCGGTTCGGGGCCACCTCGCGCGGCGCGATCGAAGGCGACCTCGGCGTCGGCCTCCCTCCCCGCGGCGCGGAGCAAGTCGCCGTAGAGTAGCAGACGGTCCGCCGCCGGCTCCGGCTCGAGGGTCGTCTCCAGCAGGGCGATCCCGTCGGCCGCCAGACGCGAATCGAGACGAAGCGCGGCCCCCACCTGGCGGTCTCCCTGATCCAGCTCGGCGCCGGCATATGCCTGGCGAGCGGCGTCCAGGCGGGCGTGCGCTGCCGCCTGGCGCTCCGGCGTCGGCTCGACGCTGGGCGACGCGCCGCCGCGGGGCGGATCGGCGGATCGGCGAGCCTGCGTTCGGAACGACGCCGGGATCGGCCAGGCGATGCGCGATGGCACCCCGCTGCGCAGCCGCCAGGCCTCGTCAGCGCCGATTGCCGCCACCACCTGCTCGGCCAGCCGCGTCGCTCGCTCGGCATCTCCCCTGGCCGCGTGCGCCTCTGCCTCGATGAGGGTCACGATCGGTCGCTTGCGTTCGCTGCTCGCGCTGCGGATGGCATCCACGACCGCTCCAGCGGCCACCGGCCGACCCTGGCGCCAGATCGCCTCGGCGAGCAGCGAGCGCGCCGCGTCGAGCTGCTCGAGCGCGCCCCGACCCGCGACCTCGAGCCGCGCGATATGGCGGATCAGGATCCCCTCGGCCAGCGACGAGAGGCCCGAGTTGATCTGGGCGCGCGCGAGCGCCAGGTCATCGGCAAACAGGTCGATGCTGGAGACTTCAGGCTTCGTCCGGGCGGTCCCCGGAGCCACAAGATCGCTCATCGGGCCAGCATCCGCTCGAACGGGAGGCGGGAGCGGAACGGACCGAGCACGGCCAGGCGAGCCAGCTCGGGCCGCACGAAGCGTCGCGCCACGCGCAGGAGATCCTCCTCGGTGACCGCCTCGATGTGCTCGATGACCTCTTCGACGGTGAGGATGCGGGGCAGCAGGCTCTCGCCGGTGCCGAGCCAGGCCGAGACGGCGCCGGTATCCTCCATGCGCAGCAGCAATCGGCCGCGGGTGTAGGCGCGCGCCCGTTCCAGCTCGGCGGCCGGGATCGGCTGCTGGACGACCCGCTCCAGCTCGGCGAGCACCGCAGCCACCACCTGAGCGGCCTTGTCGGGGTCGAAGCCAGCGTGGACGCCGAAGGTCCCGCAGTCGGCGTAGGTGGCGCCGAAGGTGGAGACGTCATAGGCCAGCGAGCGGCGCTCGCGCAGCTCCAGGAAGAGGCGGCTGCTCATCCCGTCGCCGAGCACGGTGCCGAGCAGGTCGAGTGCCCAGCGGTCCGGATCATCCCGGGAGACGCCCGGCATGCCGAGGCACAGGTTGCCCTGCGCCAGCCGTCGGTGGTCGATCCGCACGGCACCGGGAGGGCCAGCGAGCGGAGGACTTGGGAACGTCGAGCCCGCGCTGCCGGCCATCGCTGGCACCGCAATCGAGGCGGGAGGCGACCAGGCCTGCGCGGTGCCAAGCACGACCTCGTGGTCGATGCGACCGGCCACCGACAGCACGAGGTGCTCGGGTCGATACCAGCGCCCCCAATGCTCGACCACCGAGGCGTGCGTCGCGCGTCGCACCGAGCGCGGCGTGCCGGCGATCTCCCGACCCAGTGCGTGGTCGCCAAAGAGCAACTGGTCGAAGAGATTGAAGACATGGTCGCCCGGCGAGTCGGCGTACATGCGGATCTCGTCGACGATCACCGGCTTCTCAGCGACAAGATCGGTGTGTCGCAGCAACGGCCGCAGGACGAGGTCGCCGACCACCTCCAGCGCCCGGTCGGCGGCCTCTGCCGGCACCCGTGCGGTGTAGACGGTCAGCTCCCGATCGGTGGCCGCGTTGACGCTCCCGCCGCAGCCCTCGATCGCCTCGGACAGCCCGCCCGGATCGGGGTGGCCGACCGTGCCCTTGAAGACGAGGTGCTCCAACATGTGGGAGAGGCCTGACCGGCTGCTCTCCTCCTGGCGCGAACCGACGCCCACGAACAGGCCG
This sequence comes from Chloroflexota bacterium, assembly GCA_043738415.1. Lineage (GTDB taxonomy): Bacteria > Chloroflexota > Limnocylindria > QHBO01 > QHBO01 > CF-167. The sequence continues at coordinate 4,100 of JAYUGK010000249.1, forward strand.
ACTGACACCGATCTGGCGGCCGGCATGGTCTGGGTGACGACCCTGAGGCCGTTCGGCAGCACGCTGCGCTCGTACGGCAGCTGGGGCCTGGCCGGCGGCTTCACGGCAATGCCGGAGGCCACCTAGGCGTCCTCGTCGTCGTCGGTCGCCTCAGGAGACATGAGCAGCTCCATCTGGATGAAGCGCAGGTCCCGCGCCAGCTCGTCGGCGCTGCGCGGCAGCGGGCGGCCGCCGGGCTGCTCGTCGGAGGCGAGCTCGCGCGGGCCGCTGGCGGCGAACTCGAGCACCACTCGCTCCTCGCCGATCACCAGCGTGTAGACCAGCAGCTGATCCGATGTGGTGTCGAACTGGAGGTAGTCGAACGAGTCAAGGTTGAGACAGATCGCGAGGGGCGTGAAGTAGCTCGCGATCTCGGGATGGTCGACCACGATGCGCTCGACCCAGCCCGTCCCCCGACTGGTGACCTGGGCGCCGCGGTGGTAGGTGTAGCTGACGGTCTGCTTGAGGAGCGGGCGCAGGATGTTGTAGATGTCACTGCGGTCAGTGACCACGCCGGTATTGATGTAGAGCTTGGCTCGCGCCTCGGTCATCGCTCGCTCAGCGGCAGCGCCGCGATACGGGTGGGGGTCGCCGGCGAGTCTAGCACCGGGGCCGATGGCCAGGGGACGCGCAGATCGGCTGGTAGCATGTGGCGCGTGAAGCTGCTGGCCGCCGACCTTGGCAACACCGACATCACGCTCGGCCTCTTTGAGGATGACGAGCTGGTCGGCTCGTGGCGAGCGTCCAGCCGAGCCTCCGCAACCGCGGACGAGATGGCGACGCTGACCGCCGCCCTGATCGGGCTCGACGGACATCGGCTCGACGAGCTCGAGGGCGTGGCCGTCGCCTCCGTCGTGCCGCCGCTGACCGGCACCTTCGAACGATTCCTGCGCGGCCGCGTCGGGCTCGAGCCGGTGATCGTGGACGCCGGATCGCTGGACGGCATCCTGGCGATCGAGATCGACCGTCCCGCCGAGGCCGGGGCCGATCGACTGTGCAACGCACTGGCCGCGCGCACCGAGTTCGACGGGCCGGCGATCGTGATCGACCTCGGGACGAGCACGAACTTCGACCTCGTGAGCGCCGAGGGAGCCTACATCGGCGGCGCGATCGCCCCCGGCCTGGGGCTGAGCCTCGAGGCGCTGGTCGGCTACGCCAGCAAGCTGCCGCGCATCGAGCTGCGGCGGCCGGAAAGGGCCATCGGCACCAACACCGTGCATGCCATGCAGAGCGGGACCGTGCTGGGCTACATCGGCCTGGTCAGCGGCCTGCTCACCGCCCTGCGCGGCGAGCTGCTGGAGCGGTCCCCCGCCAACAGCCGGGTGAAGGTGGTGGCAACCGGAGGCTACACCCACGAGCCGTGGCTGCGCGAGGTGCCGGGGATCGATGCCATCGAGCCCGACCTGACCCTGCGTGGCATTCGCTATGCACATGCGGCGATCGTGGCGCGGATCGGACGGTCGTTCGCCGAGCCCGGGGCCGGCCGATGAGCGGGTCGGGCGGGCCGCTCGCCGGGCGGCGAGTGGCGGTGGGAGTGTCGGGCAGCATCGCCGCCTACAAGGCCGTCTCGCTGGTGCGCCTGCTTGCCGAGCGCGGCGCCCTGGTCGACGTGGTGATGACCCCTGCGGCCACCCGCTTCGTGACACCTCTGACCTTCGGCGCGCTCTCGCATCGCCCGGTCCTGACCGACCTGATGGCCCTCGACGCGGAGCAGCAGATCGCCCACATCGAGATCGCCGAGGGGGCCGATGCGATCGTGATCGCCCCGGCCACCGCGCATCTGCTGGGCGAGCTGGCCGCTGGCCTGGTAGGCAATGCGGTGGCTGCTGTAGCACTTGCCAGCCGCGCACCTGTGGTGGTGGCGCCCGCGATGGACGCGGGGATGTGGATCCACCCGGCGACCCGGCGCAACGTGGAGATACTGCGTGGCTTCGGCTACCGGATCGTCGAGCCCGAGGTCGGGGCGCTCGCCAGCGGCCTGACCGGCGTCGGCCGCCTGGCCGAGCCGCAGACCATCGTCGACGCGGTGGAGCAGCTCTTCGCACATGCGGGCGACCTCGACGGCCTGCAGGTGGTGGTGAGCGCCGGCGGCACGCGCGAGCCGATCGACCCGGTCCGCTTCATCGGCAACCGCAGCAGCGGCAAGATGGGGGCCGCCATCGCAGAGGCGGCCCGGGACCGCGGCGCCACGGTGACCCTGGTCGCCGGCAGCATGACCGCGCCCGTCCCGAGCGGCGTCACGGTCGTCGAGGCAACCACCGCGGCGGCCATGCGCCAGGCGGTGCTGCGGGCGGCTCCGGGAGCCGACATCCTGGTGATGGCGGCCGCCGTCTCCGACTTCGCTCCGCGGCGCACCAGTAGCGGCAAGATCAAGCGCGATGGGGCGGCGCTTCAGATCGATCTGGTGCCCAACCCCGATATCGTGGCCGAGGTCGGCGAGATGGCCGATGGGCTGCGCCCGTTCCTGGTCGGCTTCGCGGCGGAGAGCGACGACCTCGAGGCGAACGCCCTCTCCAAACTGCGCGACAAGGGGCTCGACCTGATCGTCGCCAACCGGGTCGGCGGCCCGTTCGACGCCATCGGCTCGGACGACAACAAGGTGACCGTCTTCAGTGCCGAGGGCGCCCTCACCGACTGGCCGATGCTGCCGAAGCGGCAGGTTGCCGAACGGCTGTGGGATCTGATCGGCGACCGCTATCGCAAGGCCCGGCCGGCGGCCGCGGCCCCGCCCACCCGCTCGCGGCGACGCCCAGGGTGAAGGTCGTCCGGAGCATCCACGACCTGCGGGCGGCGATCCTGGAACATCGCCTGACCGGTGACTCGGTCGGATTCGTGCCGACCATGGGCGTGCTGCACGAGGGGCAGTTGTCGGTCATCCGGCGTGCCCGCAGCGAGAACGCCTGCGTGGTGATCAGCTGCTTCGTCAATCCGAACGACCTCCCGTCGCCGGACGAGGGCGGCCCACTCCATCGAGACGAGCGGCGCGAGCTGGCCCTCCTCGAGCGGGAGCCGGCCGATGTCGTCTTCCTGCCCGAGAGCGCGATCCTCTACCCGCCCGAGGATCTGACGCGCGTCAGCGTGGAGGGCCTCACCCGGCAGCTGGAGGGCGCCTCACGGCCGGGGCACCTGGACGGGCTGACGACGGTGATGCTGAAGCTGCTGCACCTCGTCGGCCCAGCCCGCCTCTACCTTGGCCAGCGTCATGCCCAGCAGGTGGTGGTGCTGCGCCGCATGATGCGCGACCTGTTCCTGAACGTGGAACTGGTGATCTGCCCCACCGTCCGAGAGGCCGACGGCCTGGCGCTGTCGGGCGCCAACGCTCTCCTCTCCATCGAAGAACGGCATGCCGCCACCTGTCTCTTCGCCGCGCTCTCGGCGGCCCGGGATGCGTACGACGCCGGAGAGCGCTCGGCTGAGGTGCTGCGGGCACGGATGACCGATCTGATCGCGGACGAGCCGATGGCGCGCCCCGACTACATCAGTGTGGCCGACGCTGCCACGCTTGCCGAGCTGGTCCGAGTCAGCGGACCGGCGCTCGCCCTGCTCGCGGTCTGGATCGGACGGACGCGGCTGACCGACAACATGCCGCTCGCTTGGGACGTTGCCTGACCGGATCGGAGACCCACCGCTGGGAGCCACAAAGTACCAGTGACGTAGGGGGCCTGATCCGTATCATGCTGGCTGTCACCGCGAGCCCGGTTTCACGACCGGCGCCCCCGCGATGCACGAGGAGGCCGGCGAGTGCCCACGTCCGGCCTCCTTCCGTGTCTCCTCCGGCATCGGCCTGTCTCCCCCCTGCCGTAGCCGTTGGGTGGCTACAACGGCCAAGATGGACGCCGGAAGTCGGTCTACATGGCCGATTAGCCGCCGGGCGACTCGGACGGCCAAGAGGCGGGCTGAAGTTGGCCGTTGTAACCATGGCGTGGCTGTGAACGCTCGTCGGCTCGCCCAGGCGACAGGCGAGCACCGCTAGGGGCCGGGCTCGGCCCGCACCGCCTGGTGGTCAGCCGGGGAGACCGCCGCCGGCTCGCATGGCTGCCTTGTAGGCTTTCTTGCCGGCCTGGTAGCTGGCCAGCGCCTCGGCCGAGTCCACGTCACCCAGGGTCGGATGCTTCGGCAGCACGGCGTCGAGGCCGGGCAGCTGGAGCAGAAACCGCTTGGCCAACACGGCTGTCAGCGTGGAGGCCTTCATCTCCCCGATCGACGGCACGGCCAGCAGCCGCTGACGCAGATCCCGTCCATCGGCGGCGTCGGTCCAGATCCGTTCCGCGCTTCCGTGGTATTCGTCCGCAACAAAGGCGCAGAGCGCCCGCACGCGAGCGGCCATGGCGGCCGGGTAGCGGTGCAGGGCGGGACGTTGCCGGAAGACCCGCTCCAGCTCGGCCGGGTCGGCCGCACCGATCAGGGCGGCGTCGAGATGCCCGATGCGGCGTTTCAGCTCGGACGGCCCGGAAAACGCCTTCTGCACGCTCACCTGCTGGTCGAGGGCGAAACCGATCAGCAGGGCCAGCGGATCGGCGGCGATGAGGCGATCGGCCTCGTCATCGCCGGTGTACGGGAGCCGTTCGAGAGTGGAGATTGTGGCGGTCATTGGCCCATGGTACAGCGCTACCCCCGCGGCTTGCCGCGCCGCTCGATGAGATCGACCCCTTCGCGAAGCCGGGTCATCAGCTCGGTTTCGATCATCTCTGGCTCGAGGTGCTCGCCGAGCCGCTCCATCATGTCCGCCGCCACGGTCAGAAGCACATCTGCGTCGGCGATGAAGAAGTTCGGCTCATTGTTGTAACGAACGAGGGTCAGGCGTCCCTGCAGGGTGACCCCTCCCTCGGCGTGGGTCTGCTGGGTGCTGAAGCTGTGGCCCTGGATCCCGTCGGGGTTGTTCAGGAAGTTGAGGGCGTTGTCGATCGCCAGCCCGAAGCGCGCTCGCCAGCCGACCAGCCGCTCGTGGACGTCGGGCGGCAGCCCGATCTCCCCCACCTCGTCGAAGACCTCGCGGGTGACGGTGAGCAGGCCCACCAGGGTCGAGCCGGCTCGACTGCCGAGCATCACCTGCAGCGAGCGCTCCAGGATGAAGACGTCGGAGTCGAAGTGCGGCGAGGTGGTCAACTCGGCCAGCAGATCCTCGACGTTGTCGAGCGCGCCAGGATCGGCCAGGGAGGTCCCCAGGTTCAGGATCTCTTCACGGAAGAGGAATCGCTCTTCGTGATCGAGCATGGCGAGGTCCTCCTTGTGACAAGCCCGATGCCGGTCGGGCGCCTGCGATCGGCCGGCGCGCGCATCGGTCGTGCGAAAAGAGGGTACCCCCTACGGGTAGAGGCCGCGCAGGGTGGTCGCCTCAGCGACGCGCGCCACGGCGACCATGTAGGCCGCCATGCGCATGTGCACGCCGTGGCGCTGGCTCATGGTATGGACGCTTTCGAACGCCCGATCCATGATCTCCTTCAGGCTTTCATTGATGCGCGCCTCGGTCCAGAAGAACGACTGCATGTCCTGGACCCACTCGAAGTAGCTCACCGTCACGCCGCCGGCGTTGCACAGGATGTCGGGGATGACGAACACGCCGCGGTCGAAGAGGATCTGGTCGGCCTCCGGCGTGGTCGGCCCGTTGGCCGCCTCCGCAACGATCCTGGCGCGGATCCGCGGCGCGTTCTCCGCCGTGATCTGGTTCTCGAGAGCGGCCGGGACCAGGATCTCGCAGTCGAGCTCCAGGATCTCCCGGTTGGTGACCGAATCGGATCCAGGGAATCCGGCCACGGTGCCATGCTCGCCCTTCCAGGCGCTGACCTTGGCCGGGTCCAGGCCCGTGGGGTTGTAGATGCCACCGCTCGAGTCGCTGACCGCCACGATCAGCGCTCCCTCGGCCGCCAGCAGCTCGGCGGCGATGGAGCCGGCGTTGCCGTAGCCCTGGATCGCGACCCGTGCGCCGGCGAGAGGGATGTTCAGTCCCGGGCACGCCTTCAGGAGGGTGAAGACGACGCCGCGCGCGGTCGCCTCCCTGCGGCCCAGCGAGCCACCGATGGCGATCGGCTTGCCGGTGACCACACCGGGAATGGTGTAGCCACGGTGCATCGAGAAGGTATCCATCATCCAGGCCATCACCTGGGCGTTGGTGTTCACATCGGGCGCCGGGATGTCGCGGTCCGGCCCGATCAGCGGGCTGATCTCGGTCGTGAAGCGGCGGGTCAGCCCCTCGAGCTCCTTCATCGAGAGCTTCTTGGGATCGACGATCACGCCGCCCTTGCCGCCGCCGTACGGGATGTTCACCACGGCGCACTTCCAGGTCATCCACATCGCCAGGGCACGCACCTCGTCGCGAGTCACGTCCTGGTGGTAGCGGATGCCACCCTTGGCAGGTCCGCGACTGACGTTGTGCTGGATGCGATAGCCGGTGAAGACCTCGACGTGCTTGTCATCCATGGTGACCGGGAAGTTGACGGTCAGCTCACGCTGCGGGACGCGGAGAACACGGCGCAGGCCTGGGTCGAGGTCAAGCTGTTCGGCGGCGTGGTCGAACTGTTCCTGGGCGACCGCCCAGATGTTCGGCGCCTCCGCGACCGGATTCGAACTTGCCATTGCGTTCTGTTCTGGAGCCTCCAGTACGTGTGCCGCGCGGCGCCTTCGCGTGAGTGGTGCGCAAGCGGGCCGGGGCGCAAACGGTGCGATTATAGGGGCGCTTCACGGCGGAGCGTCACCTGCTGAAGGTCACCGGGTCACATGCCGAACGGCGGTCGACGTCAGAGCGTCTCGACCGCCAGCGCGACTGCTCCCCCACCGCCGAGGCACAGGGTCGCCAGCCCGCGCCCTCCACCTCGCCGACGCAGCTCGTAGAGAAGGGTCGTGAGCACCCGCGCGCCGGATGCACCGATGGGGTGGCCGAGCGCGATCGCTCCGCCGTTGACGTTGACACGATCCCAGTCGAAGCCGAGCGCGTTCCCGTCGGCCAGCACCT
>JAYUGK010000250.1:0-3974 GCA_043738415.1 Chloroflexota bacterium
CGACTATGCCAAGGGGCTCTGGTTCGACCCGGACAACAAGCACAGCATCTGGTGGCAGGGCGGGATCACCGGCATCGGGTATGACCCGGAGCTGACCGGCCGCGAGATCACCAGCTTCGACGACCTCCTCGACCCGGCGTTTGCCGGGCGAGTCGGTGGCTTCTCGGACATGCGAGACATGTTCGGTCTTACCCTCCTGTCGCTCGGTGTCAAGCCGGCCAACGCGACCGTCGCCGACGTCAAGCGGGCACAGGAGAAGCTCCTGGCCGTCGGACGCGGTCACTTCCGCGGCTTCTATGACAACGCGTACTACGACGAACTGTCCGCCGGCAACCTTGCCCTGTGCGTGGCATGGTCGGGCGACGTGAGCCAGATGGCCCTGTACGACAACCCGAAGGTGAAGTTCGTGGTGCCAGCCGAGGGCGGGATGCGCTGGAACGACAACCTGGTCATCCCGAAGGGGACGAAGAACAAAGACAACGCGCTCAAGCTCCTCGACTACTGGTACGACCCGGTCGCCGCCACCACGCTGTCGGAATACATCGGCTACTTCACGGCGGTCAAGGGCGTGGACGACCGGATCCGGGCCGATGCCCAGACCGCCCGAGATAGCGGCGACACCAAGACCGCGGACCTGTACGACGTCCTTGCGCCAACCGTCTTCCCGTCGGCGGAACAGCTGGCCAACATCTTCCCCGACAAGCAGCTCACCGAGGCCGAGGACACCGAATGGAACGCCCTCTTCGAGGCTGTGCTCGGCGCCTAGGAGCGATTCCCGTCTCGGGTCGGAGGGGATAGCGATGCGATCGCTGCGACGTGGCCTGACCCCGGTTCTGCTGCTCCTCCCCGGCGGGGCGTGGCTGATCGTGTTCTTTGCCGTGCCGATGGGCCTGATGCTGCTCGTCTCGCTGCAGCAGGGGACCTTCGACACCGGCTATCGGCTCACCTGGAACTTCGGGATCTACCCGGAGGTGATCGGCCAGTACGGGGGCCTCTTCGTCCGCTCGACCGGGTTCGCGCTCGCCGCGACAGGGCTGACCCTGCTGATCGGCTACCCGGTGGCCTACACCATCGCCTTCCGTGGTGGGCGGCTGAAGAACGCGCTGCTGCTCGTCGTGGTGCTCCCCTTCTTCGTCAGCTTCGTGATCCGCACCCTCAACTGGCGGATGATCCTGGCCGACAACGGGATGCTCTTCGGCTTCCTCAAGGACATCGGCGTCCTGCAGCCCGACTTCCATTTCCTGGCGACCCCGGCGGCGGTCATCTTCGGCCTGACCTATAACTTCCTGCCGTTCATGATCCTGCCGCTGTACGTGGCGATCGAGAAGATCGACCGAAGGCTAATCGAGGCCGCCACCGACCTGTACGCGAGCCGCTCGGCGGCGTTCTGGCGGGTGACCTTCGTGCTCTCGCTGCCCGGCGTGGTGGCGGGGTCGCTGCTCACCTTCATCCCGTCGGTGGGTGACTTCATCACCGCCGAGGTGATCGGCGCCGGCAACCCGCAGGTCTTCATGGTCGGCAACATCATCCAGCGCAAGTTCCTGGACGCCCTGGACTACCCGACGGCGGCGGCCCTGTCGTTCGTGCTGGTGGCGGCGGTGATGGCACTCGTCACCGTCTACACCCGGGTCGTCGGCAGCGACCGGCTGACCGGCTGATGACGGCTGTGGCGGTCAACCCCGCACACGCACGGAACGCGATGTCGCTCCGCGCCCGCCTGGGCGGCATGCTGCTGCCGGCCTTCACCGGGCTGCTCCTCCTCTTCCTGTTCGCCCCCATCGGCGTCATGATCGCCTTTTCGTTCAACGACCCGGCCGGTCGCCAGAACATCACCTGGCAGGGGTTCACCTTCTCCAACTACCTGAGCCTCTGGAGCCGACCCGACATCACGGGACCCATGATCACCAGCCTGCTGGTTGCCGCGGTCTCCACGGTGGTGGCTACCGCCTTCGGCACCCTGATCGCGTTGGCACTGACCCGATACGAGTTCCGCGCCCGCTGGCTGGTGAACCTGCTGATCTTCATCCCGATGACCGCGCCGGAGATCATCCTGGGCGCCTCGCTGCTGACGCTGTGGGTCAGCGTGGGGGCGGAGCGGGGATTCGTCACCATCCTGGTGGCCCACATCATGTTCAACATCAGCTACGTGGTGGTCACGGTGCGGGCCCGCCTGTCCGGCTTCAACCGATCGCTCGAGGAGGCCGGCATGGACCTGTACGCAGACGGGCGGACCACCTTCTGGAAGGTCACCTTCCCGATCATCTTCCCGGGGATCCTCGCCGCAGCGCTCCTTGCCTTCGCGCTCTCGATCGACGACTACGTGATCACCCTCTTCTCCGCCGGCCACACGCTCACCTTCCCGCTCTGGGTCTTCGGGGTGAGCCGGCTCGGTATCCCGCCGGAGGTCAATGTGCTCGGGACGCTCATCTTCATGGTCGCGTTCGCCTTCATCGGCGTCCAGCTATGGAGCCAGCGACGTGCCGGACGCTCGACAGAATCGGCGGCACCGGTCACGATGGTCGGACGATGAGCCTCACGCAGGGACCGATGGTCGACGAACGCGCTGACGACAGCGCGGTCTGGCTGGCGCGCCGCGCTGGCGTCCCGCCGGTCTGGGGCCGCTACACCGACCTGGTGGTCGAGCGAGGCGAGGGCTCCTGGATCGAGACGATCCACGGCGACCGCTACCTGGACTACACCTGCGGCATCGGGGTGACGAACACCGGCCACGCCCATCCGCGGGTGGCGGCGGCGATCGCCGAGCAGGCCGGCAAGATCATCCACGCTCAGCAGAACATCCTGTACCACAAGCCGGGCCTGGAGCTGCACGACCGGCTGCCGCGAACCTTCCCCGGGCTGCGATCCGGAGAGAGCGCGGGGCTCTTCCTGTCGAACTCTGGTGCCGAGGCGATCGAGGCGGCCGTCAAGCTGGCCAAATACGCCACTCGGCGCCCCGCCGTGATCGCCTTCCGCGGCGGCTTCCACGGCCGGACCCATGGCGCCATGGCGCTCACCAGCTCGGGGGTCAAGTACCGCGGACATTTCGAGCCGCTGCTCGGCGGCGTCCACTTCGCGCCGTATCCGTACGCCCTGCGCAACCCGACCGGCCGAAGCGACGAGGCCGCGCTGGCATTCAGCCTGGCCGGGCTCGAGGAGCTGTTTGCCACGGTCATCTACCCCGATGACGTGGCCGCCATCCTGGTCGAGCCGATCCTGGGCGAAGGCGGCTACGTGGTCCCGCCGGACGACTTCCTGCCGGCTCTACGCGAGATCGCGGACCGGCACGGCATTCTGCTCATCGCCGACGAGGTGCAGTCGGGCATGGGCCGCACCGGTCGAATGTGGGCGACCAACTGGTACGACGCACGGCCCGACATCGTGGTGATGGCGAAGGGGATCGCCTCGGGAATGCCCCTATCGGGGATCATGGCCCGTGGCGACCTTCTCGAGCGCTGGGGCCCGGGAGCCCATGGCGGCACCTACGGCGGCAACGCGGTCTCGTGTGCCGCGGCGGTGGCCACGCTGGACGTGATCGAATCCGAGGGGCTGCTGGCGAACGCCGCCCGCCAGGGCGATCGCCTGCTTGCCGGAATCGGTGAGGTCACGGCAGGCCATGCAACTGTCGCGGAGGTCCGCGGCCGGGGCCTGATGATCGGTATCGAGTTCGCCGATCCCGACTCGCTGGTGCCGCGCCCCGACCTGGCCAGGGCGCTCATCAACGAAGCCTTCAAACGCCACCTGCTGCTGCTGCCGTGCGGCACCTACGGACAGGTGGTCCGGGTCATCCCGCCGCTGGTCACCACCGACGCCGAGGTCGACCTTGCGATTCAGACCATCGGCGAGTCGCTGGTCGCGATCGGGTCCTAGCCCTCGGCGAAGGCCGCCAGGATCGAAGCCGGAATCGGCACCAGGGGTGGTCGCGGAGTGATGGTTCCGCGCGGCTGATCGGCGGTCAGGTCGAGCCGATGCGCCAG
>JAYUGK010000251.1:0-3936 GCA_043738415.1 Chloroflexota bacterium
GACCGTGCCCTCTTGCGGGACGGTCGGCTGCCAGAGGCGGATCTCATCCTGGCTGTTCAGCAGATCGGTCACACGTTGGCCGTTGGTGTCGATCCATGCGACAACGCGCGATCCTGCGGTGTACAGCTCGATCGGGGCCAGCTCGCGAGAGAGCGAGATCGCCGTGCTGCCTGAGGTGGCGGTGCCGCCGGTGCCCCAGCGTGCGTTCCAGAAGGTCACGCACCGATGCTACGCGTGCAGATGCCGCATCCGGAACCGCCCGACAGTACTACAGGGGCCTGTTGCCAGCGGTCACCGTGCTACGGTGCGGTCATGATCGAATTCAATGACTTCGCCAAGGTGGAGATGCGGATTGGCCGCATCGTCGAGGTGCGCCCCTTTCCGGAGGCTCGCAAGCCTTCCTATCAACTGCGCATCGACTTCGGTCCCGAGCTCGGCGAGCGGGACAGCTCGGCCCAGCTGACGGTCACCTACCCCGATCCTGCGGGGCTCGTCGGACGCCAGGTGGTGGCCGTCGTCAACTTCCCGCCGCGGCGCATTGCCGGCTTCAACAGCGAGGTGTTGGTGCTCGGAGCGATGGGCGCCGATGGCGAGGTCTGGCTGCTCGAGCCGGATCCGGCCTCTACCCTTGGCCTGCGCGTCGGCTAGGCTCGAACGCGCATCGGCGATACTGGCCTCCGTGACCACCGAACCGCCGTTGCTGGGTCCCGCGCCCGAGGGCATGCCCGATCCCGAGCTGGCCCCACCGCAAATTGCCCGCGCAGGAGACCCGTTCGGGGGCCTGCGCCTGGTGCATTTCCTCTCGCGCCTGCGCCGCAACACCACTCTTCATCTGCGCGAGGTGGTGGCGACCCTCAACGCGACCTACCTGGATTGGTACTTTCCCGAGAAGATCGTGCTCGCCGAGCTGGTGCAGCTCCAGGCCAACTGGTCGATCAGCTTCCACGGGGAGGATCGAATCGTGCTCGGACGTGACGAGCGTGGCCATACGCTGCTGCTCGTAGATTCGACCAAGATGACCGCATTTCTGATCGGGCAGGCCACCCGGCTGCAGGAAGCCTGCGACGCGGAGCTGCGGCGCTTCTCGCTCGGCGACGGAGTGACGACCGACAACTGACAGATGCGCCCGGCGGCGCTGGCCGCCGCCCGTGGACGCGCTCGGGCACAGACGCAGACGTATCTCTCGCCGGCGGAGTTTTGCGCGCGGCGAACCACCGATTCCGGCTTCCCACTCGCGTCATTTCTCCCCGACTGAGGGTTAGCCTGGCGTCGGGACGTCACGCCTGGCGATCTTCTCCACCGTAGAGAATTACGCCGTCGAGAATTACGCCGTCGAGACAGCCGCGCGCTGAACCACCACGCCCGTGTCAACGGGCCGCAGGGGCCGGGTCCCACCCACCGAAAGGGGGCCGTCCCACCCCCGTCATAACCGGGGTTGGCCGCGATCGGGATCATTTTCACCATCGGCCGTACCATGGCCGCCCCAGGCAGGACCGCCGCAACGCGACTGGTGCCATCTCCATCGGTGGGGTCGATGGCCCGCGTCAGACCCGGTCGGAGCCTCCGGCCTGGCCAAGTGCAGCCTCCGGAGCCTCGATGGCGATCGGCACGGTCTCCGGTCCATCGCCCGTCGGCACGCGCCGCACCCGCGGGCGGAACGGAGACGTCTCGGGGACGATCGGCCCATCGGTCTCAGCGAGGTCGCCAGACCGATAGGCCTCCCAGACGGCCATTACCGTGTCGCGGTGGGGGCGGATGCGGCAATGCTCATCGCGGTTGCCCATCTCGTCGCAGTAGCCGAGCGGCACGCATTTGGGGGCCAGGAACGAGCCGAAGAAGGGGCTCACCCGGAAGATCTCGTGGCGGATCTGCTTGAAGAGCTGGCGGATCTCCCACTGGGCCATGGTGCACAGCCGCAGACCGCTCATGTGGATCAGCTGCCGCAGGTTGACGGTCATGACCAGGTTGGTCTGCATGGCGTTGGGGAAGATGAATCGGGCATCCTCGGCCGGCACCTCCGCCTGGAGCAGTTGCCCGTAGAGGTCCAGGTTGGCGTCCACGGCGGCCTGGAAGCGGTCGGCCAGGTCGTCGGGCAGATTTCCGTTGGCGATCGAATCGGGGATGGTGTAGTTGTCCCGCCCCTTGAAGCTCACGTAGCGCTGCGACTGCTGGTCGAAGGCGGTCCCGGCCCGATGGCGCACCAGCTGGTGGCTGAGGGTTCGCGTCACGCCGCTGATGGCGAAGGTGAAGTTGACGTGCTCGATGGTGGAGCCATGCCCGGATTCCATCACCTTGCGAACGAGCGACTGCTGCTTCTCGTCGGCGACCCCGCGGCTCACCGCCTTATCCCAGATCTGGTCCGGCAGCTGCTCCGAGTAGCAGGTCCGGCAGGCGGTGTAGATGATCGGGAGGTAGTACTCCTCGACGATCTCCTTCGTCGGGAAGATCAGCTTGGCGGAGACGGCGGTCGCGGTCGGCATGATCCGCCGAGGATACCATTGGCGGAAGCCGCCGGGAGGGGGCTTATCTACAACATGTAGTGGAGTCATTGCCCCAACTATCCACATGTTGTGCACAAGAGCGCTCCCGGCGGTCTGAGCCGCTGCACGTGAACTTCGGCGAGGTCGTCCCGGTGGCGGGTGCAGTACTCTCCGACAAGGGCAGCTCGCCGATGAAATCAGCGGACGACGCCCCCGTTTCAAGAAGGAGCCCCGGGATGCATCTGGTACTGAAGAAGGCAGGGGAGATCCATTCCGATCCGTTTGATGCGGGAGACGGAAGAATCAGCCTCGTCGACATCATCGGGCGCCCCGAGGCCGCACCCTTCTCTGCCGGCATGGCAGAAATCTGGAAGTCGGCGCCGATCGAATTCGACTACGACAACGACTGCGCGGTCTGCTTCATGCTCGAAGGAGAGGTGACCCTGACCGAGGGGGACGAGAGCAGGAGCTTCGAGCCGGGAGACGTCGTGTTCATCCCTCAGCGTGAAGGGCTGAAGGTTGTCTGGGAGAGTCCTTCCTACGGAAGGTTCTACTACGTGACCTATCCGCATTGGCGTTAGGCCTGCTCGCAGGTCCCGGGCCGCTATCCGGCGTCCCCGTGCTCTTCCTTCTGGGTTGACTCGCCATCGTCCGGCGCTTGGCGCGCGGCGCGCCGCTTGTCGAGACGGGCCAGGCCATGCAGCCGATCGAACGCGATCCGGTTCCCACCCGCCGCCCTGGCCGATGCGAGCGCCTCCTCGACCGATGCCAGCAGCTGATCGTCGCTGAGGGTCATCCCCGGGCGCATCAACGCGATCCCGATCGAAACCGCCACCTGTATCTCCCCCTCGCCCAGGTCAAGCGGTCGGTCGATGATGCGAGCGCGCAGCGCCTCGGCGAAGGTGGCCGCGCCCGCCTCGTCGGTATGCGGCAGGATCGCGAGGAACGCGTCGCTGCTGAGCCGCCCGAGCGCATCGGCCTCCCGGACGCGGAGTCGCAGACGGAGCGCCACCTCCCGCAGGAGCGCGTCGCCGGCTTCGACGCCATGCTCGTGGTTGAACGCGGCGAAGTCGTCGATGTCGAGCAGCACAACGGCCATGGGGTGGGCATAGCGTCGAGCCTCGGCCGCGTCGATGCTCAGCCGCTCCAGGATGGCAATGCGGCCGGGTATGCCGGTTAGCGGGTCGGTGCGGCTGATGCGCTCGATCTCGGTGCGCTGCAGCTCGACGGTGCGTCGCGCGCCGACCAGCTCGTCCAATGTGCCTCGCAGCTCACGCACCAGGCGCGAGGCCTCGCCGAATTCGGGCTCGGGCGCGGGCAGAGTCGGTAGCGCCGGTGCCGGCAACGTCGGCCGGGCGGCAAGAGTGGGCTCCTCACGCGACGTGCCGCGGAGGGTGATTGACCAGCCCATCAGCACGGCCGAGATCGCCATTGCCGCGACGCCAATGAGTGGCTC
>JAYUGK010000252.1:0-3908 GCA_043738415.1 Chloroflexota bacterium
GCGGCACGCGTCATGCGTCGCCCGTTCCTGGTTGCCATCCCGGTGCTGCTCCTGCTGCTGGCCGCTGGCTCGCCGTTTCTCGGCCTGCAGCTGTCCACCGGCCAGAACCTGAAGGACGTCCCGGAGACGCCGGCGCG
Source organism: Chloroflexota bacterium (assembly GCA_043738415.1). Lineage (GTDB taxonomy): Bacteria > Chloroflexota > Limnocylindria > QHBO01 > QHBO01 > CF-167. The sequence goes on from JAYUGK010000252.1 coordinate 138, forward strand.
CATCGGCTTCGAGCTGATCGGGAACGACTTCGCCGGTGGTGAGTCCGATCCGATCACGGTGGCGGTCACCTGGCCGAACACCCACCTCTCCGGATCGCTGGCGCCGGATCGACAGGCGGATCTCAAGGCCTTCGCTGACCGCATCCGAACGCTCTCCGGGGTGAAGGATGTGGAAAGCGCGCTGACCCCGCCACCCGGCCTTTCGGCAGACCAGTACGCGGCGCTGCTGGCCCTGCCTGCCGACCAACGGCCGGAGCCGGCTGGCGCCGCGCTAACCGCCTACCTCGCCGACTGGATCGCCGGCGACACGACCAAGCTCCGCGTCTTCACCACCCTTCTGCCCGATTCGGACGATGGAAGGGCGCTGGTTGCGCAGGTGCGCGCGGCGGACGAGCCGCCGGGGGCGCAGGCGCTCACCGCGGGCCTGCCGTCGCGGTCGGCGGACTTCATGACCAGCTTCAAGGCCTCGGTACCGATGGCGGTGCTGATCGTGGTGGGCGTCACCGGCCTCGTCCTCTTCCTCACTTTCGGCTCGATCCTGCTGCCCGTCAAGGCGGTGCTGATGAGCCTGATCAGCATCAGCGCCAGCTTCGGCGCCCTCGTCTGGATCTTCCAGCAGGGGCACCTGGCCGGTCCCCTGGGCTTCGAGCCGTCAGGGGTGATCGCCGCCTGGTTGCCGGTCATCATGTTCGCGATCCTATTCGGACTATCGATGGACTACGAGGTGCTGCTCCTCTCCCGGATCCGCGAGCGCTACCTCGCCCACGGCGACAACACCAGGGCGGTGGCGGAAGGGATCGGGATCACCGGCGGCGTCATCACCGGTGCCGCGCTGATCATGGTCGCGGTCTTCGCCGCCTTCGCGCTGTCCAGCATCACCTCGATCAAGGCGCTCGGCGTGACCCAGTCGCTGGCGGTGCTGATCGACGCCACGCTGGTGCGCGGGCTGCTCGTGCCGGCCTTCATGCGGGTGATGGGCCGGGTCAACTGGTGGGCACCCGCCTGGATCCAGCGGGCCGTCTCCAGGCTCGGGCTGTACGAGGTCGCGCCCCGCTGAGTGCGGCGGCGGCGCGTGAGCCGCTACCCTCAGCGCATGAGCGAGGCGCGCCGCCGGCACCTGGACGAGTTGACCGATCGCTGGCGCTCGCGACACGAGGCCCGCCGGCTGGTCCAGGAGCTGGCTCCGGCCGATCCGGAACGTGAGGCGCGCGCCCGCGCGTTCTTCCCGTGGGCTACCGAGACCGCGGCCGCGTACGGCGCCCGTCACGGGGCCGCGATGGTTGGCTACACCTACGACGCCTACACCTACACCGATCCCGCGCTCCAGGCGTGGCTTGTCGAGCTCGGCGAGATCCTGCGGCAGCGCGGACGCCGTTGCTGATGCTCCCCGAGTGGGCAGCCGTCCTGGTGAGCGAGGTGTGTGTCGCGGCCGGCCGGCCCGAACCCACCGTTCGCTGGCGCAAAGCTGCCCGCCCGAACTCCTCGGGGGTCACGCGTCCGGCGCTGGCCCAGATCACGGTCACCGCCGGCACCGACCCGCTCGACCAGCGGCTGACGCTGCTGCACGAGCTGGCGCATTGGCTGGCGCCCCGCGCCCCGCGCCGTCGCCGCCGAACCGCCCACCACGGCCTCACCTTCTATGGGGTCGCCTTCGGGCTCTACCAGACCCACGGCATCCCCGCGGCGGAGGCGATCGCCCGTGAAGGCGGACGCTATCCCAGCTCCCTGGGCCACGCTCGACGGCTCGGAGTCTCGGGAGCCGACGAAGCCTGGCGCGCACGCCGCAGCGCGTTGCGCGAGCGAGCGCGACTGCGGCGCCCGATGCGTATCCTGGTGCCCGAACATCTTGTGCGGCTGGTGCGCGATGGCCGGTGGACCCGCTGCTCGGTCTGCGGCGTGCGCGTGGTCGGCCCAACCCTGGCGCGCCTCCGACGGCGAGCGGGCCGACATATCCTGCTGGCCACGGGCTAGGTCGGCGCACCGTGGCGCAGCCTCTTCCGCTTGCCGGCGTCCGCGTGCTGGACTGCTCGCGGGTCTACGCGGGACCGATCGCGAGCATGCTGCTGGGCGACCTTGGCGCGGAGATCTGGAAGGTCGAACCGCCGGCCGGCGACGAGACCCGCGGCTGGGGGCCGCCGTACTGGGGTGACCCCGAGAAGGGGCTCAGCGCCTACTTCGCATCGGTCAACCGCAACAAGCGCAGCCTGGTGATCAACCTGAAGACCGATGCCGGTCGGGCGCTGCTCGATCGGCTGGCCGACAAGGCTGACCTCCTCTTGCACAACTACCAGCCGAGCGTTGCAGCCCGGCTGGGTCTTGACGACGAGCGGCTGCGAGTGGCCCATCCGCGGCTGGTGGTGGTGAGCATCGGCGGCTTCCCGGGGAGCGGCCGGGCGGCCGAACGGCCGGCCTATGACCTCGTGGCGCAGGCCATGAGCGGGTTGATGTCGGTCACCGGTGAGCCCGAAGGCGAGCCGATGAAGGTTGGCGTGGCCCTCCTCGACCTGACGGCCGGGCTGCAGGCAACCGTCGCAGCCCTCGCCGGACTGCTGGCCCGCCAGCGGGGAGCGACTGAGCATGGCGCCCACGCCTCTGTCAGCCTGATCGAGGCAGGCGTGGCAAGTCTCACCAACGTGCTCGGCTATCACCTGGCAACCGGCGACGAGCCACGGCGCTGGGGCACCGCGCACCCCGACATCGTGCCGTACCAGGTCTTCGCCGCCAGCGACGGGCGCCTTGTGCTGGCGGTCGGCAACGACGCGCAATTCGAACGGCTGCTTCAGGTGCTCGGCCTGCCGACCAACGTTCGGTTCGCCACCAACCCTGACCGGCTCGCCCACCGCGATGAGCTGGTCCCGCTGCTCGCCGCGCGGATCGGGGAGTGGTCACGCGACGCGCTGGTCACCGCGCTGACCGCGGCCGACGTGCCGGTCGGGCCGGTGAACCAGGTCAGCGAGGCGCTGGCCGACATGCAGGCGGCGCACGCAGGTCAGTGGACGCAGTCGCTCGACGGCATCACGGTCGCCCCGAACCCGATCCAGGTGGATGGGGAGCGGCTCCCCCTGCGCTTGCCGCCGCCCCGGCTGGGCCAGCACACCGAGCAGATCCTGCGCGAGGCGGGGCTCGCCCTCGACGAGATCAGTCAATTGCGCGTCGCCGGCGCCATCGGCTAGGGGAGCTCAGCGCACTCCGTAGCCCTGGGCCCACAGCCATTCGCGGGCCGTCAGGCCCGAGTCGTGGATCGCGCTGGCGGTCTGGCGGCCGTAGTAGCGGTAATGCCACGGTTCGTATTGGTAGCAGCTGCGATCAGCCGTCCCTTTCGGGTAGCTCATCACCCACCCGTAGCTCCAGGCATTGGCGGCCAGCCACGCTCCGTCGGCGCTGGTGGCCCAATCCGCCACGCTGAAGGGCGACGGCCCGCTCACCGAGCGAAAGTCGATGGAGGTGCCGAGTTGATGCTCGGAGTGGCCCGGACGCGCCGAGACGCGGAGTGCGGCCGCGTACCCAACCTTGCTGACCCATCCGTTGAAGGTGAGCACCTGGCTGTTGTAGGACCGATAGCTCGATTGCACCGCCAGCCGCGCACCATCGGCCTGGGCGGCAGCGACCATTGCGGCAAGATCGGCCAGGGCGGTCGAGCGGATCAGGAATCCGCCGCTGAGCCCCGCACCCGCCGTGCTCACCAGGTCCGCCGGGCGGTATGCGGAGGGGAGCGCGAAGACCGTATCGAGGACGGTCGTCGTCCAGCTGTCGACGCTCGGACGAGCGGTC
>JAYUGK010000253.1:0-3887 GCA_043738415.1 Chloroflexota bacterium
CTCATCGCCGGGGTGCTGGTCGGGATCTGCACCGTGCCGTGCTCCGGCGCGATCTACCTCGACATTGTGGCCGTGCTCCACGCGTCCGGTGGTGGAATCAGCGGCTTCGCCCTGCTCGCGCTCTACAACATCGCCTTCATTGTGCCGTTGCTGGTTCTGCTCGGCGCGATCAGCAACCGCAGGGTGCTGGGTCAGCTTGGCCGCTGGAACCGCAGCAATAGCCCATGGGTCAAGGCGGGCCTGGCCCTGATCGTCATCGCCATGAGCCTGGGGCTTCTGATCAGCCTCTAACGGAAGCTCACAGGGCATGGACAGCCAGAAGGCGAGACATCTGCCCCGCCTTCTGGCCGCTCTTTGGGAGCCGCAGTCGGGCCTAGCGTGCCCAGATCACGTAGGTCATGAGCGCGTTGCCGTGACCATCGGCCTTCGCGAAGACCGATGTCCTCCCGTCCTTCGAGGCGCCGACCTGGCGGCCCCAGTCGCTGTCCCCAGAGCTCGGGCTCGAGGCCACCGAGGCAGCGATGGTCGTGATGGTGTCGAGGTGCGCGTAGATGATGTCCAGCTCGTCATAGTCGTGCTGGTTCGGGTGCTGGTTCGTGCCCGGGTTGTTCGTATAGTCCATGCACGTGCCCAGGTTGGCGTTGGTGAAGTTCGTGTCCTGGTGGTCGAGACCAAAGGTGTGGCCGAGCTCCTGGCACATCACCATCTGGCGCCAGGCGGCGGTGTTGTAGGTCGAGGTGCTGAAGTACGTGTCGTTGACCTTGACCGTGCCCTGGGTGATATGTGTCCCACCGGTGATCCAGATCTGTGCCACGCCCAGCCAGCCGGTGTTGCCGTAGGTGGCATTGCAGATCTCGTCACGGCCGGCGGTCGGCCGACAGGTGCGGGGCTTCGCCTGACCGGTCACGACGGTTGTATCGAGGAGGTCGGACGCAGACCAGTCCACCGACGCTGCGCTGAGATATGGCTGCCAACTGGATGAGAGGTCGTTGCCGAGCTTGATCGTGAACGGGTTGCTGGTGCGGGCCCAGTGATAGCCGCCCCATGAGTGGGTGGCTCCCGCGATCGACGGGAGTGCCAGCAGGAGCAGGGATGTCAATCCGACGGCGAGCCAGCGTCGTGGAACCGGGGAAAACATTGACCAGAGCCTCCTTGGAGAATGCACGCGACGTCGGGCGCGCCGTTGGCGTGGTTGCCGGGAAGTATGCACGGGCGCGTACGTTAATTGAAAGCCCTGAACATCTGACGAATGTGCCAGTGCGCACCGGACTTTGCGACGAATCTCGGCCGACAGGCGGCGGACATCGCAAGAGCGCTGTGTTGGCTGGGGCGGAAGGATTCGAACCTTCGATCTCCTGATCCAGAGTCAGGCGCCTTACCGCTTGGCCACACCCCACTGCGCCGGCGGATTCTACCAGACCACCCTCCAGGCACCCCTTCGACTGCCATAGGTCAGGGGACCGATAGCCCGGACGGGCGGTGGCCGGTGGCGGGTCCTGCGCGGTACGGTCTGACGGTCAGATGCACCCACGGAGCAAGGCCAAACCAATGACATCGGGAGTCGAAACGCGCGAATGGCGTCGCTATGGATTCGGCGGCCCACCGGAGCCCTGGCAGCGCGACGCCCAGCGGGATCTCGATCGGCTGGCGACCTCCTACTACGTCGACATCCTGGAGTTGCGCGGCGCGCTGCTGGCCGCCCAGCCTGCCGATGACCTGTGGCATCGAGTAGAGGAGTTGTCGACCACGGCCACGCGCCACAAGCACGAGATCGACTACACCCTGCGCCACTGGGCCACGCCCGTCGAACGCGCGCGCGTCGAGGATCGGCTCGGCTCGCTGATGCGGATCAGCCGCGGACTGCACGCCCTGGTCGACGGCCCGGGTGCCTCGCACGACCCCGGCGATGCAGGCTGAGTCGGAACGGAAGCACGCGAATGCTCCAGGACGGATGCCACTCAGCAAGGTAGGCTGGGCCTCCTGATGCGATCACGCCTTCGACCCCGGTCGATCCATTGATGCGGCCTCGTCGCACCCGCACCCTGGGCGCGGTGCTGCCGACGGCCCTGCTCATCGCTGGTCAGCTGCTATCAGCGCAACCAGCGGTGGCCGTGCAGGCGCTGCCGCGGCCCCAGGCTGTCGCGTCGGGACCGATCGAGGTCGTCGCCAGGGAGGTCGAGACCTCCGTCGAGCGCCAGCGCATCGTCGAGATGCCGTTCGCTGCGTCGCACATTGCCATCCACTGGCACGGGTCCCCCGACGCCACTATCACTCTCGCCCTGGCGACGGTCACCGGCCGATTCGGAACGGAGATCCCCGTCGAGCTGGACGAGGAGGGGCAGGCGAACGCCAGGGGTGAGACCTACGGGAGCGTGACCTGGGCAGAGGGCGCTCGATATGTGCGAGTCACCTCTGATCAGCCGATCGATCGCCTGACCATCGTCACCATCGACAGCAACGGGGCGGGTACCGCTGTGTCGGGCGGTGGCAGCGGGATCGAAGCGGCGATCGCCCAGTCGCCGGTCATCACCAGGACAGGGTGGGGCGCCAACGAATCGCTTCGCTTCGACGCAGGCGGCCACGAGCGCTGGCCGCCGAGCTTCAACCCAGTGCAGAAGTTCTTCGTCCACCACACCGCCGGGCGCAATGGAGACCCCGATCCGGCTGCGACCATTCGCGCGATCTACTACGACCACGCGGTGATCCGAGGCTGGGGCGATATCGGCTACAACTTCCTGATCGACGAGTCGGGCCGAATCTACGAGGGCCGGCACGCCAGGGTCTATGCGTCTGGCGAGGTGCCGACCGAGGAGGACCTGGCCGGAAACGTGGTGCGCGGAGGGCATACCAAGGAACACAACGATGGGACGGTCGGCATCGCGCTGCTCGGCACGTTCACATCGCAGAGTCCAACCGCCGCCGCGGGTGCCGCTCTTGAGCAGTTGCTGGCCTGGGAAGCGCAGCGCCACGAGATCGATCCGCTGGGCTATGGGCTCTACACCAACGCGGTGACCGGGCTTCAGCAGGACCTCTGGAACATCTCGGGCCATCGCGACGCCAACCTGACCTCCTGCCCCGGAGACACGCTGTATGCCGCGCTCCCCGCCCTCCGGACCTCGGTCACCAATCGGATCGCTGCGGCCAGCGGCCCATCTGTCGACCAGACTGCGCCGGTTGTCGCTTCGTTTGCGCCCATGGCGACCGATCCGACGGGCAGCCATTCCATCGGCTTCGGCGTGACATTCAGTGAACCGGTGACCGGGTTGGCCCAATCGGACTTCGCGGTCAGCGGCAGTTCGAGCGGCTGGAGCGTGTCTGGCCTCACGGGATCGGGGGCGGTTTACAACGTGACCGTTTCGGCCGCTTCGCCAACTGATGGCTCGGTAACGCTCACGCTCGCGGCCGGCAGCCTGGCTGATCTGGCCGGCAATCGCGGACCGGCGAGCCCCGTCGGCGCGACGGCCAACTACGCCCTTGACCAGACCCCACCGTCGGTCACCCTCTTCGCGACGGCCATCACCGGCGGCTACGACGTGACGGCCACCTTCAGCGAGCCGGTGGTGGACATTACGCGGACTGACTTCGTCCTGGGAGGCTCGTCGAACAGCGCCACTCCCTGGAGCGTGAGCGGCGTCTCCGGATCGGGCGCCAACTACGCCGTGACCATCACCCGCAGCAACCCGGACTCCGGCACCCTTTCAATCAGGGTCCCGTCGGCGGCTACCACCGACCTTGCCGCGAACTCGAACCTCGACTCGAACACGCTCGCCCTCACGATCGTGGGTGCCGCCGAGCTGTATGACCCGCCGCGCACGCTCTACTTCGCGGCCGGCAGCTACACCGGCTACCGCTTCAGCTCCAGCGGAGCGCTGCTCGGCACGAAGGCC
>JAYUGK010000254.1:0-10810 GCA_043738415.1 Chloroflexota bacterium
CACCTTCGCGCGGGTTGTCGCCTCGTCATCGGTCTCGGCCAGCCCGCACCGGCCGCGCACCATCTCGCCCAGGGACCAGAAGGTGATCCCCTCGCCGTAGGCGGGGCTGCGGCCGTGGTGCCACCAGATGGTGTCCACCAGCCCATCGATGTACTTGAGGAACTCCCAGGCGAGGCGGCTCTTGCCGATTCCCGCTGGACCAATGACCGACACGAGTCGGGTCCGCTGCTCGCGGCCCGTCGCGTGGAACAGGTCCTTGAGGAGGCGGAATTCCTCGTCGCGGCCGACGAAGGGGGCCTCGAGCCCCTCGCTGCGGTTGCGTCCGCCTCGCTCCGAGACGACCCGCAGGGCACGCCAGGCCGGGACCGGGCTGGCCTTGCCCTTGAGCGTCTGTTCGCCGGCTTCCTCGAAGGCGATCGCCCGGCTGGCGGCGCGTTGGGTGGCCTCGCCGACCAGCACCACGCCAGGTGGAGCCACCGACTGCAGGCGGGAGGCGGTGTTCACCAGGTCGCCGGCGACCATGCCCTGGTTCGTGGCGCCAAGGGTGACCGCCGCTTCCCCGGTCAGGACCCCGGCCCGCGCCTGGATCGTCGGGCCGAGGCTGCGGACGGCATCGACCAGCTCCAGAGCAGCCCGGACCGCCCGTTCGGCATCGTCCTCGTGGGCGACCGGGGCGCCCCACACGGCCATCACCGCATCACCGATGAACTTCTCAACTGTCCCTCCATAGCGCGTCATCACCTCTGAGGCCAGATCGAAGTAGCGGGTGAGCGTGTCACGCACGTCCTCCGCGTCACGCTCCTCCGCAAAGGGGGTGAAGCCGACCAGGTCTGCGAAGAGAACGGTGACGAGCCGGCGTTCGGCGACGGGAGCCGCGGCTGACTGGCGCGGCCCGCCAATCGGCGTTCCGCAAGTGCCGCAGAACTTCTCGGAGGGCTCGATGGAACTGCCGCAGTTGGGGCAGCCGGCGGCGAGGGACGACCCGCACTCGGTACAAAACTGCCGACCCGCCTTGTTCTCGGTGCCGCAGTTCGAGCAGACCATGTCGTCTCACTAGCTCCAGAGTGGCTGAGAGCGTACCCGACGGGAGCATTCGCGCAAAGCCCTGTGGGCGGCGCCGATGCCCACGCCGATACGTCCTAGCGGTTTTAACTGGCGCCGCCTTGCCCCTCCGGCCCGGCCGCGGCAACTTTCGGGCCTCTAACTACTACCCCGTCAAGCCGCGGCGCAGTAGTTAGGGGCCTGAAACGTTGCGCCCTGGGCGGCGACGCGCCCAACGCAGCGGCAGGGCGAATAACCCACCCAGCCGTGGGCGTACGCGGCGAACCCGTTCGGCGATCTATGCGCAATTCTCTTCGAGCGTTGTGTTGGGCGTCGCCGTGGCTCCAACTTGGCCGCGGCCTCAGCGGACGAGGAGCCCCGGTACCGCGACCGGCGTCGGCAGGTTCCACCTCCAGCACATGACGGAGCCGTCAGCCAGCAGGGCACAGATCTGGACACCACCAGCAACGATCGAAGTGACGCCCGACAGGGCGCTCGTGCTGCCGGCTGCGGCCTTGACCGTGAATGGGGCGTTCAGCAGGTCACCTTGGGGGCTGAAGCCGGGCCAGCAGGTCACGGTACCGCCGACCAGGAGGGCACAGCCCGCCGTGATGGCAGTCGCCTCTCCCGGGATGCCCACAACGTCGACCGGGGTCAGGCTGCTGGTGGTGGTCCCGTCGCCAAGCGAGCCGAAGTCGTTGGCGCCCCAGCATTTCAGGGTGCGGGAGACCATCAGAGCACAGGCCGTGTAGCCTCCGACGTCCTGGGTGAAGCCGCCCTCGATGGCGATCGCGGTGACGCCGGACAGAGGACTCCCGCTACCGGGTGCGCCGACGACCGTGACCGGCGCCGCGTCCTGCGCGGCGCCATCGGCGAGCTGGCTGACGTAGTTGCTGCCCCAGCACGTGACGGTGCCATCGGCGAGGATGGCGCAGGTCTTGAGGTCCCCGGCCGCAATGGCTGTGACACCCGATAGGGCGCTGGTGCTGCCGGGCGCAGCGATGACCGTAACCGGGGCGGTGACCGGGGCCAGGCCGCCCTCGCCGGTGCCATCGCCGAGCTGGCCCTGCCAATTGGTGCCCCAGCACTTGACAGTGCCATCGACCAGCAGGGCGCAGGTGTGGAACCACCCGGCGGCGATCGCGCTGACGCCGGACAAGGGGCTCGTGCTGCCGGGCCCGGCGATGACTGTGACGGGAGTCAGACGGTCGATCGTGGTGCCGTCGCCGAGCTGGCCGCCGCTGCCCGTGATAGCGATTGGGTCGTCGATGCGCGAGTTCCAACCCCAGCACTTGACGGTGCCATTGGCGAGCAAGGCGCAGGTGTGGCCCAAGCCGGCGGCGATCGCGCTGACGCCGGACAAGGGGCTTGTACTACCGGGCGCAGCGGCGACCGTGACGGGTGCCGGGACGGTGTCTCCTGGTAGGGTCAGGCTGTCGGTCCTGACGCCGTTGCCGAGCTGGCCGTGCGAATTGTCGCCCCAGCACTTGACGGTGCCGTCGCCAGGCAGCGCGCAGGCGTGGTAGATACCCACGGCAACGGGTGGCGCAGCAACCTCGTTCGGGGCAGTGGGACTCGAGGTCTGCCCCTCGGCGGATGGCGCGGCAAGGGTCGATCCCGGCGCGACAGCGCTCGATGCGGGGGTGAGGGCCGATCCCGGCGCGCACGCGCCGAGCAGCAGGCTGACGACGATGGCACCCAGCCATGAGCGGTTGCGGGATCGGGGCATGATCCGACGGTTCGTCATTGCGTGTTGGCTCCCAAGGCATCGAGCATCACCTGGACACCGGTGAAGCGAAGACCTGGGGTCACACCCGCCAAGCGTTCCTCCAGACCCACGGAGTGTGCGCGCGGAGGCGGAAAATAGATAGGGTGGATTGAGCCTTCTTCACCATGGCGCGGCGAGCATCGGCCTGGACGCGGAGTCCGATTTGGGGGTCGATGGGATCGTTGGCGTGGTGTTCAGAGGGACGCGCTCCAAAAGAGTGCGTCGGGTCAAGCACCCCCCCGCCGGCAACTTTGGCGGCCTCTAGCTACTACCCCGTCAAGCCGTTGTCGGGGGCCGATCGTCACCGATGGAAGAGTCGCTTCGGCCCTGCCGCGTACCGGCGCGCGACCGCAATCTAGGGGGTGCCGAATCTCCGCGGCACCTTCCTGCGTGCGCGATCATGGTGTCGAGTCGCAGCCTGCCGGCCAGCAGGCATCGGCCTTGTGGGAGGCGAAATCATGCATCTCCATCGCGGGCTCCTGTTCTGGGGCCTGGCCCTGATCGTCGCGGGCGCAACCACCCTCGCGGTACAGCAGGGATACGTGGACAAGGACCTGGTCGCCAATGCATGGCGGCTGTGGCCGCTGATCCTGGTCGCGATCGGGCTTGCGATCATCCTGTCCCGCACCCCTCTGGCGCCACTTGGCACCATCGCCGCTGCCGTGGTGGTCGGCGTTGCGGGGGGCGCGGAGCCACGAATCAAGTCGAGCTGCGGGTGACGGGGAACGCCGCGAGCTTCACGCTGAATCCTGATGGAGGCTGCTCATGAACCGAAGGCTGTACAGGTCCGCCACCGACAAGGTGATCGGCGGAGTCGCGGGGGGCGTCGCCGAATTCTTGGACCTCGACCCCTCGATCGTGCGGGTCGTCTGGGCGTTGCTCGCCGTGCTCACCGGGGGCGCCCTGTTCCTGCTCTATGTCGTCATGTGGATCGTGGTCCCAGTGAGCCCGGAGGGCGACGGCGCCGAGGCAGGCTCGGAACCCGGAGCCGCCGCCAGCTCCGGTGTGCCCACCCGTCGGCGGAGACACCAGGGCTCAGCCGCCCCGGGGTTGGTCTTCGGCCTGCTCCTGATCGGGTTGGGAGGCTACTTCCTGGTCCGCGAGTACGTCCGCTGGCTCGACATCGATCGGCTCTGGCCGCTCGGCCTGGTGGCCGTCGGGTTCGTCCTGCTGGTGGTCGCCATCCGTCGACCCCCGGCCTGAGGGAGGCACTGCGGCTCGGCGGCCGAGCAGGTCTCGGCCGAAGAGAGCAAACGCGGCGGCGGCGAGGGAGACGACGGTGCCGAAGGCGAGCTTGAGGCTGTCGGCGCTGATCAGCTGCCCGCGCTCGCCCTGCGGCGGACCGGGGAACTGGAAGGCGTAATTCCACGGCGGCAGGGCCCGGGCCGCGTTGATGTACCAATCGGGCATCGCCAGCGCCGAGCCGAGCGGGAAGACGAGGACGCCGGTCACCGCGGCGGCGACCAGGAAGGCCACCGCCAGCGAGCGGTGACGCCATGACCGCAGTCCTTCGTCGACGACGTAGGCGACCGCGATCATGGCGAACACGACCGCGGTCAGGTAGTGGTACTGGAAGGTGGCCCGCTCGATGCGAGTCCACGGCAGGTACTGGAAGGCGAAGGCCGCCACCACCAGCACGAGGGCGGGCGATCGGCGCCGCCATGCCTGGAGGCCGCCGAAGATGATGGCCGGGATCCCCGCCCAGAACAGGACCGGGTTCCCGCCGTTGTAGATGACCGCGATCGTTCCTTCGTCGAACGAGTGGCTGTAGAACCAGACCGGTTTCAGGTCAAGCGGCCAGCTCCACCAGGGCGATGCGGCCGGATGCCCGGCCTGCAGGCCGAAGTGGTAGCCGAACATCTGCGATTGCAGCTCATCGAGCGACCAGCCGTAGCCCGCCCCAAGTCCCTGGGTGGCGATCCCGTGACCCAGCTGCAGATACGGCACATAGACCAGGAAGTAGACCAGCAGCGGGATCACCCCAAGGCAGGCGGCCACCCATGGCCAGGAGAAGCCACCCATCTCGCCGGGCAGGTACCAGCGTCGGTCGCTCTCCGGCTTGCGCAATGAACGCCAGGCGCGAGCGACCAGCAGGAGCGCGGCGGTGCCCAGCATGATCCAGGCCGGCCACGCGGCCTGTGCACCGCGGGCGAGCAGGGCAAAGACGAGCTCGATTGCACTGCGAGGTTCCCGTCCCTCGACCGTCGGGTAGGCGAGGGCGAAGGCAAGGCCGATGCCGCCGCCGAGCACCGCCATCGGCGCCAATGCGGCGATATCCGAAGGCACAAGCTGGACCGGGCGTCGCCAGACAAGGAGGATCGCCAGGATCAATGCTGCGATGCAGATCACCAGGAACGGCCACGGCGCGCCGAGACCGGCAACCACGGCCAGGAAGGCGATCGCGGCGACCAGCAGGAAACGACCGAAATCGGAGCGGGCCATGAACAGGATCCAGAGCCCGGCCAGCGCATACAAACCGACCCACTTGGTCGCCGCTGCCAGGCCGATCAGCACGCCCACCAGCGGCAGCGCCCACCAGGCGCTGCGCGCCCATCGGCCAGACCAGATCTGCCAGTAGACGAGGTAGGCAGCGGTGATGAAGGTCGCCACGAAGATGTCGTTCATGGAGATCCGGCTCATCGCGTAGCTCATCGCGTCGAGCGCCACGAAGAGGGCCGCCAGGACCGCGATCCGTCGGCGCGGGAAGAGCGTGGCGGCCAACAGGAAGATGAGCCCGACCAGCATAGAGCCGAAGATGACTCCGGCGATCCGCCAGGCGAAGGCGTTGCTGCCCACGTCGATGGCGACCAGAGCCGCATTTGCGCCAGAGAGTGTGCTGACGATCAGGCGCTCGTGGTCGTCCCCCGCCGCGTGATCGGAAAGGTCGAAGGCCATGGCCAACGGGAGACCAGGGAGGTTCGTCGTGTCGAAGGTGGCGAAGCCGGCGCTCTGCGTCCCCCCGCCACCCCACGGCTGCACGGTCCAGACCACTGGCTTGTGGTTCTTCTGCTCGATCCCCGCCACGTACACAAGGTTCGCCACGTGGTTCCAGCCGATCTCGCTGGGCGCGCCGGGGAGCGGGACCGTGTCCTTTAGCTGGACGTCGCTGTCGAAGATCGAGAGGCCGCCGTCGACCGGTCCGTGCTCTTTGTCGGCGGGGAGCGCGCCGACGGGGACCCAGACCTCCCGATCCTTGCCACTGCCGCGCACCAGGATCGGACCCGCCGGAGGGGCCGGCAGCCGGATGAGGCCATCGGAGCGGGTGAGCGCTTCCACCGGCAGCAGCGTGCCACCGTCCAGCACGAGGATCCCGGAGCGCGCCGGGTCGGTAGCCACGATCCGCGACGGCTGCGGCGCGTCGCCCCCGATCGGCGACAGATACGCGATCCCCGCCACCATGTCGGCCGACCTGGCGATCTCGGCCCCCGTCACGCGCTCGAGGACGACGATCCCGTTCGCCCCGCGAAAGGCGAGCACCGGTTCCGCATCGGAGACCAGGATCTGATCAACGGAGGCCAGGCCGATCTGGATCGGGGCTGCCTCTGCTGGCGGAGCGCGCGGCCCGTTCACCCCCAGGAAGAGGCTGGTGCTGTAGACCGCCACCCGGCCGCTGGCGGCGAGCCCCACTAGCAGGCGGTCCCCATTCTCATCCCAGGCGAGGCTGGCCACCGTGCCAGGCGCCTGCCATGTCGCCACGACCTGCCCGGTGATGGCATCGCGAGCCGTCAGCTGCTCTCCGCTGGCGCCAAATACGATCGATTCGCGGCGCCCGGAGGCGGTTCGCTGTGCAGCGACCGCCAGTGCCGAGGCCGGCGCGGGGATTGGGGTCGACCCGATCTCCTGGTTTGGATCTGCCAGCACGATCCCCGCCGCGATGAGGTACTTGGCCAGGGGCGGATGGGTCCATTCGTAGGTATCGCGCTTCCAGCCTTCCTGCCAGTCCGCGAGCCACTCGGTCGCCGACCGGGCGTGGTACTGCTCGTCGAAATGCATCGAGCGCGGCACGTCCAGCCGCCACAGCCGGAACGCGAAGGCAAACAGCACCAGGCCGACCAGCAGGAGGGCGTCGAGACGGTCGAGTCGCCTCCCTGGCTCGTGAAGGTACGCGTCCGCCGGATCGGGGTGGAGCCAGGCGGCCAGCTTCGCCAGCGGCGACGTGGAGGCGACTCCGCCGGAAAGCTCGCGGACTGCTGGCGCCTCCGGGCGGGCGATCGCCACGGCTCTCGGCTCGATCGCGGGCGCAGGCGCGCGGGCAGCCGCCCCAAACACCAGGCGCTGCCCCTGGATCACGACCCAGCCAAGGGCCACCACGATCATCGCGGAGAGGAGGTAGATGCCCAGGTCGTTGTACAGGAAGGCGGCCAGGAACGGGTCCCGGACCATCGGCAGCCCAGCCAGCCCAGGGTTGATGACCGGGGGCGCGGCGAAGGACCAGTCCGCGGTGTAGACCCAGTAGACGTTGGCAAAGAACGACACGCTGATCACGCCGTAGAGCGCTGCCCAGCGCCACGAGCGTGCGACCATCGGCGCGGCGAGCGCCAGGGCGGGGAAAAGGTAGCGCTCGTGGACCCGGGTCGGGAGTGCGAAGAAGGCCACCGCGATGGTCAGTGATCCGACCACCAGGCCCTCTGGATCATCTCTCCGGGCGATCTGCCAGAGCGCCGCCAGGGCGACCAGCGCGAACAGGACGGTGCCGATCAGCTGCCAGCTGATCGAGGTCGCGCCGATCTGGAAGGCGATCCCGGCGGGGCTCGCGCAGCCCGGTGGGATCGGTGCGTCGCAGCCGCGCCACAGCGTGTCGCCGAGACCGCTGAATGGGTTGCGCCACAGGTTGAAGCCGTTGATCGAGAGGCCCGAGTAGGTACTGGACGCCTCGAGGAACTTGTCGATCAGGCTGTTGGCCGCTGCGCCGGGCGACCAGATCGCCATCTTGAACGGCAGCAGCAGCAGCACCAGCGAGCCAAGCCCGGCAGCCAGTGAGGTGAGCACCCGTACAGGGTCGCGCCGGTCCGCATGCTGCGGGTCGCTCGAGCGACCGAACAGGTGCCGCTTGAGGCCAACGACGGCCACCACTGGGATCAGGAAGGCAAACTGGAACTTCACCAGCAGCGCCACCACCGCCCCTACCGCGGCGGCTTCAGTCCAGCCTCGGGCCAGCAGGAAGATGGTGGCCACCAGCGCCAGGGTGCCGACCGAGTCGACCTGGCCCCACATGGCGGAGTCGAAGATCGTGCCGGGGTTGAAGAGGAAGAGGACGGCCGCCACCAGCCCGATGCGCTCGCCACCCCAGCCGCCGAGCCACCGGCTCCCATAGCGACGGCAGAAGGCGAACAGGTACCAGGCGACGGCCCCGTCGGCCAGGATGGCGGGGATCTTGACCAGGCCCCGTGTGATGTCGACACCGAGCGTGTACGACCGGAGCCAGTTGCCGATCTCCCCGAGTCCCCAGAGGACGTACATGTAGCCCGGCGGATAGTCGGTGAGGCCACCTTGGCTGTAGAAGCTTGCCGGCCCGTCGCTCGCGAGGCGGTGGGCCCAGATGGTGAAGTCGCCGACATCGGTACTGAACCCGCTGAGCGGCAAATAGAGGCCGGCCACGAGGGCGCGCAGCAGGATCCCGGCGGCGATGAGGATGATCACCAGCGTGGCCGGATCGACGCCCCCCAGCCGCTCCCGAAACGCGCTGTCGCGGGCCCGGCTCTCACGGTCCCTCATCGTTGGCGGCACCTCGTCATCGGGGGCACGGAGGGATCGGAGCCAAGGTGGGCGAGAGTATACATCGGCCTCATGACGACCCCGGCGGGGCGAAGGTTGCGCTACGGTAGTTCGCAGCGCGGACGATCGACGTCGCAGCTGAACCCCGAGGAGGCCCCGTGACCGATCCCCCCGCCCCGTCCGACAGGCCGCGTCTCACCTTCTTCTTCCCCGCCTATAACGAGGAGGAGAATATCGAGCGCACCGTCGAGCGCGCGCTCGCCGAGATCGGCCCGCTGGTCCCCTCGATCGAGGTGCTGGCGATCGATGACGGATCGACCGACCGCACCCCCGAACTGGCCGATGGGCTCGCCGCCGCCGACCCGCGAGTCAGGGTCTTTCACCAGCCCAACCGCGGATATGGCGGCGCGCTGCAGGCGGGATTCGCCAATGCGCGCGGCGAGTTGATCTGCTTCTCTGATGGCGACCTGCAGTTCGATCTGCGCGAGATGAGCCGCCTTCTCGACCGCCTGGCCGACACAGCCACGCCGGTTGATGGGGTGATCGGCTACCGGATGCGGCGGCGGGACCCCTTCCATCGGATCTTCATCGCCAAGACCTACAACGCCGTCGTGTCGGTCGCATTCGGTTTGCGAGTGCGGGACATCGACTGCGCCATGAAGCTCTTCCGCCGCGAGCTGTTCGATGGGTTGCGGCTCGATGCCGACGGGCCGTTTCTATCGGCTGAGCTGCTGATCAAGCTGCGGGCGGAGGGGGTGCGGCTGGCACAGGTCGGGGTGCACCACTATCCCCGGGCCGCGGGGCAGAACACCGGAGCCAGTTTCGGCAAGATCCTGCGCACCTTCGGCGACCTGGCGAAGCTTCGGTGGACACTGTGGACCAACCGTCAGGCGGCTCTGCAGCGGCCCGACGACACTACCCGCTAGCCGCCCGCCTCCTCGCCGGGAGGCCCCTTCTCGCCGCCTCCAAGGTCAACGTCGAGCGAATTGACGAACTCGCGAAACACTGCCAGCTTTTCGTCTGGGTCGTCGCCAACCTCGGCCCTATCCGGCTCGACGCCGGCCTCATCGAGGACCCGTTCATCCACATAGATGGTGGACCCGGTTCGCACCGCTACCGCTATCGCGTCGCTGGTCCGCGAGTCGATCTCCGCTTCGCTCCCGTCGGCCGCCTCCAGGTAAAGACGAGCGTGGAACGTCCCGTCAGTGACGTGGCTGACCACCACCCGGCTGATGCTCGAGTTCAGGGCTCCCACGATGCTGACCACCAGGTCGTGGGTGAGCGGCCGCTCGGCGCTCAACCCCTGCAGGCGCATGGCGATCGCATTCGCCTCCGATGGGCCGATCCAGATCGGCAGATACCGATCCCGTTCGGACTCCTTCAGGATGACCACGTGCTGGCTGGAGAGCATGTGCACGCGCACGCTCTCGACCACCATCTCGATGAGCTTCACCCCTCGATTCTAGTGGAGCCTATTCGAGGACGATGCGGACGATCCTCTCCGGCGTCAGCAGATAGGCGGCGGGCGGGCCGTCCGAGACAGAGGCGATGCGCATGGCCAGGACTCGACCGAGCAGGTCAGCGTCAGGTCCCGAGCGCGGGGCCAGCCACTGATGCACAAATACGCCGTCCGCGCGCTGATACGCGATGATCCGAGCGTTTGCGGCATCGTAGACGTAGAACAGGTCGCGCTCCCCGATCGTGGCGCCCTCCAGCAGCTGGTAATCAAGCCTCGGCCGCACCGCTGCGTCGGGTGGCGGATCGAGGGAGAAGTCGGTCTGCGGCTGTGGCAAGCCGAAGTTCACCCGCGTCACGGTGCGTGCGTGGAGCAGCCACAAGTTGGCGTCCACCAGGAGGTCGGTCGCCGAGCCGGCGGGCAGGTCCGGGGTGCCTGTCAGGAACGGCTCCTGGGCGCTCGGGTACACGACCGGCACCACGTTGCCGGGCGACCACTTGTCCACCTGCCCGCTCGTCGCGTCGACCAGGTACAGGTTGAAGATCTCGAGTGGCGGGCGATGCTGGAGGGCCGCCAGCAGATGGCTCCCGGACGACACCGCGTCGAGTCCGGGCAGCACCAGCGATCGCGGCTCGGGTCGCCCCAGGTCGAAGCGCCACGCCTGCCGCTGCCGATCGATCAGCACGACGTCGGTGGCCGCGGTCGCCAGCAGCCACGGGGCGCCGGCGGTCTGGCCGTCGATCACCTGCCCCGAACGAAGCACTACCGCCGCCTTGCCGGTGGCGGGGTCGATCCGGATCAGCCGCCCGCGGCCGAGCTCCGCGACCCAA
>JAYUGK010000255.1:0-3880 GCA_043738415.1 Chloroflexota bacterium
TCGGGCCGTTCTGGACGGTGCTGGTGCTGCAGACCGGCGGCCTGTTGGTGATCTGGGGCGGTTTCCTGGCCACCTTCTCGGCGGCCGCCTTTCTGACCCGCGCCATGCACGACCGCGGCATCGAGCCGGAGCCGCTGGGGGCCACGGTAGGCGCCTATGCCGCCACCTTGCTGCCGATCGCCGGCGGCTACCTGATCGCCCATTACTTCACGCTGCTCGTGCAGGGGGTGATCTGGTTGCCGGCGCTGCTGGCCGACCCGATCGCCGGCGTCGCGCCGCCGCTCGACTGGATGCCGATCAGCGTGGTCTGGTACCTCTCGGTGGGGGCCATCGTGATCGGCCACATCGCCGCAGTCGTGCTCGCCCATCGACTGGCGCTGCATGACGCCCCCGGCCGCCCGATCCTCGCCGGCCTGCCGCTTGTGATCCTGATGGTCGGTTACACGGTGTTCAGCCTCTGGATCATTGCGCAGCCGATCACCATCGAGCCCGGCAGCGGCCCGGCCGCGTTCCTCCTGCGCTGATCATGCAGGTCAGCCTCGCCCTCGCCTTCGTCGCCGGCGTGCTGAGCTTCGTCTCGCCCTGCGTGCTGGCCCTCGTGCCTGTCTACCTCGCCTTCCTGGGCGAAAGCGCGGCCGGGCGTGAGCGGGTGCTCCCCCAGGCACTGCTGTTCGTGGCTGGCTTCAGCATCGTGTTCGTGGCGCTTGGCACCTCGGTTGGACTGCTGGGCAGCGCGCTGTTCCGGATTGATGGCGCTCGGCAGGCCGCGGGCGTGGTGGTGATCGGGATCGGGTTGCTGACCACCGGGCTGTTCGGTCCAGTGCTGGATCGCTTCATGCGCATCGGGGTGCGCTCCGACCTCCTGCCGGCGGCACGCTCGGCGCGCGCGGTGGCCCTCGGCGCGCTGGTCGCGATCGGCTGGACGCCGTGCATCGGCCCCGTGCTGGGTGCCATCCTGACCATGGGAGCTTCCAGCCAGGACGCCTGGGTGGCAGCCGTGCTGATGGTGGCCTATTCCGCCGGTCTGGCCGTCCCATTTGTCGCCGCGGCGGTCGCGCTCCCCCACCTGCGACCCCTGATCGAGCTGTTGCGGCGTCACGCGCGTTGGGTGCAGCTCATCTCCGGACTCTTCATCATGGCGATCGGCGTCCTGATCCTGACCAACGCCTTCGCCCGAATGGCTGGCCTTTTCACCTTCTTCATCTAGCCTGAGGCAGACTGATGCATCCCGCCCTGTGGCTCGCGCTGGCGATCAGCTCCGAGATTCTGGCCACCACGTCGCTGAAACTCTCAGACAGCTTCACGCGCCTCGTCCCGTCGGTGGTGGTGGTGGTCGGATATGCGATCAGCTTCTATGCCCTGTCGGTCAGCCTGCGCAGCTTCCCCCTCGGCGTGGTGTATGCCATCTGGTCGGGAGTGGGCACTGCCGCCATCGTGGTGATCGGGTATTTCCTCTTCCACGAGGTGCTCGACGCGGTGAAGCTCGGGGCGATCGGGCTGATCATCATCGGCGTGGTGGCCCTCAACGGGACCACGCCGGTCGCACACTGAGCCGATCGAGCAGTCCGGCCGGCTGAATCTAGGGCAGGGTAGCCACGGAACCGTCGGCTCGCGGGTCAGTGGCGGCCGCCAGCTCACCATCGTCCCCAATCACGATCAACTGCGCGTGCCCGACCTCCTCGTCCCAGGCGGCGAGCAGGTGCGTCGGCATCCCGTGGGCGGCGAAACGCGGCACCAGGACGGCCAGCCGCGACTCGATATTGATGGTGTCCGGCGGCGCACCCAGCTCGAGCCCGCCGACGACCCATCGCGGCTCGTGCAGGGCATCCCCAGGCGACATGCCAAGATCGAGGACCCGGCCGAGGATCTCGGCCTGGATCTGCGGCTGCGCCGTGCCGCCCATGGTCCCGCTGATGTGCGTCACGCGGCCGTCGCGGCGAACCATCACCGGCATCAGCGTGTGAACCGGCCGCTTCCCACCGGCCAGCACATTCGCAGCCTTCGGGTCCAACGAGAAGTGTGCGCCGCGGTTGTGGCACAGGATCCCGGTCTCGGGGTCGAGGATCCCCGAGCCAAAACTGTGAAAGATGCTCTGGATGATCACGATGCGCCAGCCCTCGGCGTCGGCCGCGACAAGCGCGATCGTGTCGCTGCGGAGCGCCTCGGCATTCTCGGTTGGCGGCTCGCCGGAGGCGATCCGGCGGACCGCTTGCTCGCCGACGCGGCGCAGGCGCCCGGGATCGAGGAGGGCATCGACCGGGACCGACTGAACGCGAGGGTCGGCCAGCCAGCGGTCGCGGTCGAGCGAGACGATCCGCATCACCTCGGCGATCAGGGGGGCATCCTCGCCGGCCGGGTCGAGACGCTCCACCAACGGCTCAAGCGCGCCGAGCATCTCGAGCAGCAGGATCCCCTGCGAATTGGGAGGCACGGTGAGCACCTCGGATCCACGGAAGCCGCCCACCAGGGGGTAGCTCACCTCGCTCTGGTGCGCCGCAAGGTCATCGAGTCGAAGGGGTGAACCCAGGCGGGCAAGCCGCTCCGCGAACCCGCGCCCGAGCGCGCCACAGTAGAAGGCTTCGACGCCGTCGCTCGCAATTGCCTCGAGCGTCTCCGCGAGCGCCGGCTGGCGGAATGTCTCCCCCACGCCGAGCGGCCGCCCATCGGCGAACAGGACCCCGCGGAGGCCAGGGTCGGCCTCAACCATGGCGGCGTGCGAGGCCAGGTTCCGAGCCAGCGAGATGGTCACCTCGGCGCCATCGCGAGCGAGGGCGATCGCCGGCGCCAGCACCGCGGCCAGGTCGAGCCGGCCGCCGATCCGTGAGAGTGTCGACCAACCATGGAGCGTGCCGGGGACCGAGATCGTGAGCGGTCCGGTGGTGGGCATCGCACCCGATCTTCGGATCGCCTCGACGTCGATGCGCATCGGCGCCGCGCCGCTGCCGTTGATGGCATGGACGTCGCCTGCGGGCGTCGCCACCAGCGCCAGGAGATCCCCGCCGATCGCGCACATGTGCGGGTAGGCGACCGTCAGGACGGCGTTCGCCGCGATGGCCGCGTCAACCGCGCTGCCGCCGGCCCGGACGATCTCGAGACCAGCCTGCGAGGCGGCGGTGACAGGCGTTGCGATCGCGAAGCGCCGACCCGTCCCGGACAGGACGCGCTCGTCTGTTGCTTCCCCCGAGACGCCCGCCGTCACTGATCTCCCCGGGGTCAGTCGCGGACTTCGACGGTGACCCAGTTCTCGAACGGGTTGCCCCTGGCCAGGCTGGCGATGCCGATCGTGGCGCGAGCGCCGAGCCCGATCTCGGGCCCGAAGATCTCGACGATCACATCGGTCGACCCGCTCGACACCTTGTGGATATCGGTGAACTCCGGCGTGCAGACCACGTAGTTGAGCGAGTTCACCATGCTGACCACCCTGTTCAGATCCCCCAGCGCAAACTTCATGCCGGCCACCGCGTTGATCCCCGACAGACGTGCGGCTTCGTAGCCCTGCTCGATGGTGAGATCCTTCCCGAGCCGCCCGTTCTGGTGAAGGATCCGACCGTCGGGATACTCGGGGATGTGGCCGCTCAGGAAGAGCAGGTTGCCGACCCGGTGGTGCGGCTTCATCGAGCCGTAGCTCATACCGTAGTACGGGACCTTGCTGTAATCAGGGAGCTCGATCCCGAGGTCCCTGAGGCGATTCTCGTAGTTCACCATTCGTCCTCCATCTGCCACCTCAGGCGATAGGTCCGGCGATCCGGCGGCCGAGTCACCTGCGCTGTTCCGATGTGCCGCTGGACCACGCAGGCTCAAGTGTCGCACGCGAATGAGTCTTCTCTTTGGCGCCCCCGGAGGGAATCGAACCCCCGACGCAGGCCTTAGGACGGCCTCG
>JAYUGK010000256.1:0-3872 GCA_043738415.1 Chloroflexota bacterium
GCCAGGAGGAGGGCGTCGTATTCGCCGGCCTCGAGACGCCGCAACCGGGTGTCCACGTTCCCGCGGATGGGATGCGCCACGACGTCCACCCTGGCCGCCGCCAGCTGCGCCGCGCGCCGCACGCTGCTCGTCCCAATTCGGGCGCCGAACGGCAGGCCGTCGAGGCGTCCGGGGTGGCGACTCAGCAGGCAGTCCCGGGGATCGCCGCGTTCCAGGATGGCGCCCAGCCGCAGCGCTGGATTCGACGCCGTCGGTAGGTCCTTGAGCGAATGGACGGCAACGTCGATTCGCTGTTCGAGCAGTGCCCGCTCCAGCTCTCCGGTGAACTGCCCGTCACCCACCACCAGGTGTCCGGCGGGCCGTCGTTCGCTGATGGCGTCCCCCTTGGTGCGGATCTCGACCATCTCCACTGAGCCAAGGCCGAGCACCTGCGCCAGTGCGGATGCGGCCTCCTGCGACTGCGCCATGGCCAGGCGACTGCCCCGCGTGCCGAGGCGCAGGGTGGTGGCGACGGTGCTCATTCGATCCCGAAGACCTCCCGCACCCGGGCGGCAGCGTCGGGATCGTGGCGCAGTCGAAGGGTGGGCCCGTGCAGGAGCTCACCCAACATGGCCGCGGTCATGGCTTCGACGGCGGCGATCTGCACATCATCGAGACTGGCCTTGAGGCGCAGACGCTCGAGGTGCCGCCGCCGGACCCCCTCACCATGGGCTCGCAGCATGGCGATCGCATCCCCACTGGCATGCACCTCCAGCCATGCCGCAAATCCGCTCGCCTCGGCACCCGCCTCCTTCCGCAGGCGGCGCTCGACGGCGGCCGAGAGCCGGCGGGCCTCGCCGCCAACGCCCAGGCGATCGAGGTCCAGCAACCGCTCACCGAGCTGCTCGGCGAGGTCCGGCGTGACCACGGACGGCGAGGAAAGGTCGACCACCAGGAGGTGCCGTCCGTCGAGGTGCTGGGAGTCGAGCCGCGTCGTCCCGCCGCGGACCGCGATCGCCACCACGTCATGGTGGAGCGGCCCTGCCAGCGCGTCGGAGATCAACGTCGCGGCATGACGCTCGGGATGGGGCAGCTCGGCAATCAGGCGCGCAGCACGTTCCCCGTTTCGGGATGCGACGGTGACCGACGAGCCGCTGGTGGCGAGACCGGCGGCGAGCACCCGTCCCATCTCGCCGGTGCCGACCACCAGCGCGGCCAGCGGACGCCCGGGGGGTGACACCCGTTGCTCGATCCAGCGCATGGCGCGGTCCGCCAGCGAGCGGTCGCCGATCGGCTGCGCGAAGGACTGCACGCGCTTGCCGAATCGGATGGATCGGCGCAGGAGCTCGTTGATGACCGGCCCGGTCTGGCCGCGGCTGAGCGCGGACCGGTATGCGTCGCGCACCTGGCCGAGCACCTGCTCCTCTGCGAGGACCGCCGAGTCGAGCCCGCTCGCCACGAGCATGACGCGCTCGGCAGCCGCCAATCCCGACGTACGCTGAAAGGTACCCGGCAGATTGGGTAGACGGCCTGCAGCCCCAGTGAACGCAATCAGCTCGACCCGGTGACAGGTGTGCAGCACCACGTGCTCGGGCAAGCCGTCGGCCCTCGCGTCGAGCGTCGCCGCGAGCGCTTCGCGGCGGCCGGTGTCGTGGTCGCGAAAGGTCGCACTCGCCACGACCAGGCGGCTGAGCTCCGCGGCGCCGGGCACGGAGGCCCCGATTGGCTGGGGAAGAACCGGAGGCACGCGACGCAATCCTCGTGTCCAAGGGCTGACGAGCAGAGACAACCGTAGGCGGGGTCTTCCGTGGCGTCAAACAGAAGTATAGATTTATCTATGTTTCAGACCATTGGGCGAGGAGAGGGGACGGCACAAGGGTCGCCTGCCTGCTACCGTTCGCGCGTCATGTCCACGACAGACACGGATCCCACGGGGACGTATCTCGGTGCCCTGGCCGGTGGAGACGTCAACGCCGTGCTTGCGCTCTTCGCAGGCGAGCCGCTCATCGAGGATCCGCGCCACGGCCGGGTGGCTGGCGAGGATGCCGTCCGCGACTTCGTGGCCGCCCAGGCCGAATGGATGCGGGACAGCGACCTGAGCGCGGAGCCGATCCGCACGACGACCGGCCCAACCCGGTCGCTGACCGAGTCGCTGGCGGAGCTGACCATGAATGGAACGCGCACTGAGCTGCCGATCGCCGTGGTCGCCGACCGCGCGCCAACCGGCAAGGCCACCGCGATCCGCGTGTATCACAGCCAATGGCCGCTGCTGGGGAGCCATCGGCTCCGCGGACCGATCCTGCTGGAGGACCCGGACCTGGTCATCCCCGATGTCGTCGGCGCCTACATGGCCGCACTCGGCACCGGCGACCTGGAGGGAAGCCTGTCGGTCTTCGAGCCGGACGGCTACTTCCGGGAGCCGAGCGGCGGCCCATACGTCTACCGCGGCCACGAGGGCATCCTTGCAGCCTATGGCGCCTTCTACAAGGTCGGGCCGATCCACCTGCGGCACTGCACGGTGATCGACGACGGGGTGGCCTGCGGGGTCGAATTCATCGCCGATGGCTGGGGCCCGCGCCCGTTCCCGCCCCAGGCAGGGATCGGCGTCTACGAGCGAGGTGCCAGCGGCCTGTTGTGCGCGGCACGCATCTACGACGACGTCGATGTGGATCTCAGGCTGCACCCTGAGTCGACGTGATCAACCATCCGCGGCAGCGGCCGGCACCGGGTGCGCACACCGAGATAGGGGAACTCGTCGAGCAGGTCGGTGTGCGGACCCACCCCGTCGCCGGGCACCCGGCCCCTCGTGAGCATCGCGATCATCGGATCGGCGAAATCGTCGGCGAGACCTCGACCATTCGGGTAGCCGATCGGGTTGGACATGTCGTATACGAGTGCGTCGGGAAGCAGACCCCCGGCGAGATCTCCGGCCTCGGCCTCCGGATAGCCCAGGGACCGGAAGAAGGCGACGAACCTGTCGCCGAAGCGCCCAAGCTGGTGTGTCGGGGGCGTCTCGTTGAATGCGGCTCGATCGGCCTCCGCCCGGTTGAAGATGATGTTGGTGCCAGGGCCCCCCGCCTGGTCGACCTGGGCTACCTTCCCATGCACCGGAGCCAGGTTCCGCGCCCAGACGCGGGTCGGCGCGGCGCTGCCGAGAGAGGCGTTGGGGACCTGGAGCACGATCCCGAAGACGTTTAGCTGGCGAGCGGATCGAAGCTGACCTCGAGCGCGGACGCCTTTGGATGAATGTTCAGAACAAGAACCGATCGATCGCCGTCCCCTTACCCTTGATCTCGACCCCCTCGCGGCGCTCGAACGGGTAGCGCCTGGCCAGCAACCGGCATGTCTCGTCGGTGACCTGGATGCAGCCGGGGATTCCGCTCGACTCCATCCGAGCCGCGGTATTGAGGTCGGCAGGATCGGAACCGATGTCAAGAACCCGCAGCAGCTTCACTCGCCCACCATAGCCGCCAGCGAACCGCTGGGACCATCAGCCGAGGTCACAGAGCCTGAGGAGCGCCTCGCAGCTCAACACTGATCACGACCAAGTCCTGGTCCCCGGTGTTCTCCAGCGAGTGGGCATGGTTCGACTCGGACCACATGACCCGTTGCCAGACGAAAGGCGGATCTGACTTCCGAGTATCGAGCAGGACCTGGCCGCCCGGGTCTCGGCGCACGAAATGCGACCCAGAGACGACGTACTGGACGGCGGGCGCTAGATGCGTGTGAACCGGTGCAGTGTCGCCGGCCGGTATCGAGGTTTCGACCACGCGGACGCGATAGTTCTCGAACGACACCCGATGGTGCTCCGGAGCCGCCACAACCCCATCGAGATCCGCTGATTCCTGGTTCATCTAGACCTCGATGACCTCGACCGCCGCGTTAGTCGCTGA
>JAYUGK010000257.1:0-3860 GCA_043738415.1 Chloroflexota bacterium
GTCGCGGCGCGCCGCGCCGGGATTCGGTCGATCCTCGTTCTGACCGGGGTGGCTGACGCGAGCGTCGCCGATCGGCTCAGCGGGGAACGGATGCCGGACGCGGTGGCCGACGGCCCGGCGGAGGTCGCGGCGCTGCTCGGCCTCGCGCTCAGCTGATGGCCGGGTCGCGCGCGGCCCAGGCGCCCCACGCCAGTTCTGCGGATGCCGTCATGGCCTGCAGCAGCTCCTGCGGTCCGAAACCGCGTCGGAACCCGTTGGTCGCGATGGCGGCAAGCTCCCCGCGGGTCGTTCCCTGCGCGGCCGCCGTGCGAGCCATCTCGTCAGTCAGGGTGGTGCCCGACACGGTGCGGTCGTCGGTCGAGATGGTCACGCTGACGCCGTCCCGATGCAGCTCGGTCAGTGGATGGCCCGCGAGATCCGGCACGATCCCGGTCTGCACGTTGCTGGTGGGGCACAGGTCGAGGGTGATCTCCCGATCCCGGAGCAGGGCAATGAGGTCGGGGTGGCCGGCCGCGGTCACGCCGTGGGCGATGCGTCGCACGCCGAGATCGATCGCCTCGCGGATGCGCTCCGGCCCAGGAACCTCGCCGGCATGTGCGGTGAGCGCCAGCCCACCCGCCTCGGCGGCACGAAACGCAGCGGCGTGCGGCGGGGCGGGGTATGACGCTTCGGGTCCCGCCAGGTCGAAGGCAATGACCGGCCGACCGAAGGCAGCGGCCGTCCTCGCCAGCTCCACGTTGGCCCCCGGCGGGTGCGATCGCATGGCGGTCACGATCAGGCCGATCAACGGCGCGCCTGAGCCCAGCCGCCCGCGGGCATCGGCGACCCCAGCAGCCACCGCGGAGATCACCTCGACCACGGGCAGGCCGCCGTCGAGATGGAGGCGCGGGGCCCAGCGGATCTCCGCGTATCGGACCCCGTCGTCGGCCATCGCCTCGACCAGCTCCGCGGTCACTCGCCGGAGGGCCGGGGCGGTCTGCAGCAGGCGGATCGGCAGGTCGAAGTACGTGAGCAGCTCGGCCTGGTCCCGGCATCGAGGCGGACCGATGAGGCGTTGCCGCGCCTCGGCAAGCGAGAGTTCCATGCCGATCTCGGCAGCCAGCGCTACAGCAGTCTCCGGCCGGACAGCTCCGTCGAGGTGCTGGTGCAGTTCGGCCTTGGGCAGCGAGCGCAGCTCGTCAGCGATCACGCCGCCATGATAGGCGGCCGCTCCCTGTCGGCCGTCCTGTCGCTCGGTCTCGCGGTGGGCGCAAGCGGCCTGTGCTTCGGCCTGCGAGCCGCCAGTCCGGCTGCCGCTGATCCTCCCGCCGCCGCGGCCCGAGCGGCGAGGCTCATCAGTGCGGCCGGTGTCGCCGATGCTGCGATCGGCGAGCTGGTGCTCCTGCTCGAATCGGCGGTCGAGGATGCGCGCCACGGAGCAGCGCTGGCCATGGCGGGCAACGTTCCGCCGGCCCCCCGGTTGCTAGCCGCGGCCGACGGACTGCAGCGGGGGCTGGCCACTGTCGATGAGGCGCGGCGAGCGTTGGCCATCCTCGACGGGGTGGCCGCGGCGATCGACCCGACGCTCTCCTTCCCGCAGCTGGCGGCCGATCGTTTCGTGCTCACCAGCATCGGTTCCCAGCTGCGCGCGTCGGCCGAGGCGGCAACCCAGTTCGTGGAACGGCGCCATGCCGCCGATGCGGTACTGCATGCACTGCGGGACAGCGTCGCTGCGCTCGACGGCAACGATCCGCATGCCGCTCTCCGTCAGATCGATACGGCACGTGCCGCACTCAGGGTCTTGACGAGCTGGCAGCAGCCTCCACGCGCCCTGGTCGTCTGGCTGCGCACCACCGGCGAGCTGCTTGATGCCGCCGCGGCGATCGCGACGGCCACCATTGCGGGGGACCGGCAAGCGCTCGACACCGCTGGCCGTCGCTACGCCGACGCATCGGTGGCCGCCCGGCAGGCCGACTCGGCGCTGGCCATTGCCCTGGCCGAAGGCGGCTCGGCCACGACCTCGGTGCCCTTGCGTCGGATGGCTGACCTGCTCGCCTCAGCGGCCGACCTGCGTGCCTCGCTCGCCGGCCTGCTGGCCCGCGGCTGACGCGCCGGATCGGCTGTCTATACTGGCTTGACCGGCGGTCCAGCACCGCTGCCCCACCGCTGAGGAGAGAGACGGATGCGCGTCCGCGCTGAATCGACCAACCCCGCCGATGTGCAGGCCGATGTGCTGGCCATTCCCATCTATCGCCACGATCGCGACTGGCCGGCCGATCTCACGGCGCTCGACGCGGCATGCGGTGGGGCGATTGCGCGCGCCATCGCGTGGGGCGAGTTCGATCCGACGGAGGACGAGACGGGCCTGCTCGAAGTGGAGGGCGTCGGCGCGGCGAGGATCCTGCTGATCGCGGCAGGGCGGCGCGGCCGCGGGCCATGGCGCGCGCGGCGGACCGCATCCAAGGCCACTAGACGGCTCCAGGGTCGTGGGGCGACCAGCCTCGCGCTCTGGCTGCGCGATGGGGAGGGTGCGGACGCCTTCGCCGCCGCCGCCATCGGTGCCAGCCAGGGCACCTTCCGTCCCCACGCGTACTACGGCAGAGTGCGGGACACCGCCGCGACCCTGCGCAGTGTCGAGGAGCTGGTTCTGGTCGGCGACGGCGCTCCGACCGAGGCCGTCCTGCAGGCGGCAGTAGCGGTTGCCGACGGTGTCGAGTGGGCGCGCACCCTTTCCAATCGGTCGGCCAATGATCTGGACCCCGAGGAAATGGCCAAGCTCGCCAAGGAGCTCGAGGCCGATGGCTGCACGGTCGAGGTCTTCGGACCGGCCGAGATGGCTGCGCTGGGCATGGGAGCCCTGCTCGGGGTCGGGCAGGGGGCCGCCCACGAACCGCGGCTGATCGCCATCAAGCTGCCAGGATGGGAGAACGGAGGCGATCGTCGGCTGGCCATCGTGGGCAAGGGGGTCTGCTTCGACTCAGGTGGGATCAGCCTCAAGCCTTCGGATCGAATGGAGGAGATGAAGCACGACAAGTCTGGTGCCGCCGCCGTGATCGCGGCCGCGCGGACCGTCGCCCGGCTGGCGCCGCAGACCCCGCTGATGGCGGTCGCGCCCATGGTCGAGAACATGCCCGGCGGCAACGCGCAGCGCCCCGGCGACGTGGTCAAGGCCATGAACGGCAAGACCATCGAGGTGATCAATACCGATGCCGAGGGTCGCCTGATCCTGGCCGATGCACTGCATTGGGCGGAGACCCAGGGCGCCACCCACATGGTCGACGTGGCGACTCTGACCGGGGCCGTGGCGGTCGCCTTTGGCGACCTGATCAGCGCCTACTTCGCGCGTCCGCGGGAATGGGGGAATGCCGTGCAGGCCGCGGCGGACGCGACCGGCGAGTGGTTCTGGGAGATGCCGCTGGCGACCGAGTACCGCGACAGCCTCGACTCGGCGCACGCTGACATCGTCAACTCGGCGTCCCGCGAGGGCTCGCTGATCAAGAGCGCGGTCTTTCTCTCCGAGTTCGTGACCGTGCCCTGGGTGCACATCGACATCGGCGGATCGGCGTATCTCACGCGCGACAAGGCGCACAACCCGAAGGGATCGCTGGGCACCACCGTTTCAACGCTCGTTCGGCTTGCGCTCGACTTCACCGCGAGCCCGCGCAGCTGAGCGTGGCGGAGCGGCGCGGAGTGCCAGCATGACCCCCTTCGTGTTGGTGGCAGCGATAGGGTTCGCCTTCGTCGGCGCAGCCGGCGAGCGACTGGCCAGCGTGTGGCCGGCCGATGAAGCCTCGCGCCGCCCCCCCGGCCCGCGCACGCTGCTGCTGGCGATCACGGCAGGGGCTGCCGGCGGCGCACTGGCCTGGCGGTCCAGCCTGCCG
>JAYUGK010000258.1:0-3850 GCA_043738415.1 Chloroflexota bacterium
CGAAATCAAGACGATCCCCGCCGTCGCGAGGCCGACTGCCGCCATCCCGAGCCGCGGCAGCCGTTCGCCCAGCACGCTTCGCGCCAGCAGCATGGTGACCAGTGGATACATGCCCGAAAGCGCCGCCGCGAGGCCGGTCGGGATCGAGGCGAATGCGACGACCACCAGACCATTGGCGGTCACGTCAGCTGCACCCGCCGCCACGATCAAACGGGCGTTCCGCCGCAGGCCGCTGCCCTTGCCACGCAGAAGAGCCGCCCCTCCGATCAGGACCGTGGCCGTCGCGCGGCTGGCGATCAGCGCCCACAGCCGATCGTCACGCGCCGCAAGGTCAACGAAGACGAACCATCCCCCGAATCCGACGGCGGCAACGGCCGCCAGGGTGAGCGACCGCGCGTTGATCCCGCGGGCCACCGCCGCGCTGCTTGCCCCCGCTGCGGCCACCGCGCAGGCTACCCCGGCCAGCTGGAGCGGAGCGACCACCACGCCCTGCAGGAACGCTCCAACCGACAGGGGGATGACCACTGCGCCGACGCCCGAGATGGCCGACACGAGGCCCATGTTGCCGAGCGCCAGCCCGGCGTAGAGGGCTGCCAGGCCGAGCCCTCCGAACAGGCCTCCGGTGGCGGCCAGCAGCAGGGTTGTGGGTAGCGGCGCTGACGGATGAAGCACCGCGGCGAGGCCAAGCAGGAGCAGGAGCCCCGTGGCCTGGGCGCCTGCGGTCACCGCCAGCGCGGTCGTGCGCCGCGCCGCGATGCCGGCCATGAAGTCGCCGGCGCCCCATGACACCGCCGATCCAATGCCCAGCGCGACTCCGACTCCGAGCACAGCGTCCTCCGCAACCGTCTTGACACGCAAGCGGCCTAAACCGCACAGTGGGCCGACCTCCGACGCAGCCTACCCGAGGCCGTTCTTGCCCGTCGAAACGATGGCCGCATTCCAGCCCACCAACGACGCTCACGAAGCGACCGCCAGTTCGGCGGGTGCCGTGGCGGCTGTCCGCCTGGAGCACCTCGTCAAGCGCTTCGGCGACGTCGAGGCGGTCTCGGGGATCGACCTGGAGATCGCCGACGGCGAGTTCTTCTCGATGCTCGGCCCATCGGGATCGGGAAAGACGACCACGCTGCGCATGATCGCCGGCTTCGAGGCGCCGAGCGAGGGGCGCATCCTGCTGCACGGCAGGGACGTGACCGGGGTCCCGCCGTTCGATCGCGACGTGAACACCGTCTTTCAGGACTACGCGCTCTTTCCGCACATGACGGTCGCCGAAAACGTGGCGTACGGGTTGATGGTGCGCAAGATCCCGAAGGCAGAGCGCGTGACGCGCATGACCGAAGCGCTGCGCATGGTTCGCCTGGAGCAGTACGAGTACCGCCGACCGGGCCAGCTCTCCGGCGGACAACGTCAGCGCGTCGCGCTGGCACGTGCTCTCGTCAACCGGCCGAAGGTTCTGCTGCTCGATGAGCCACTCGGCGCCCTGGACCTGAAGCTGCGTGAGGAGATGCAGATCGAGCTGAAGGCAATCCAGCACCAGGTCGGGATCACCTTCATCTATGTCACCCACGACCAGGAAGAGGCGCTCACCATGAGCGACCGGCTGGCGGTCTTCAACCTGGGCCGAATCGAACAGGTCGGCAGTCCGGCCGACGTCTACGAGCGGCCGAAAACCACCTTCGTGGCCGGGTTCGTCGGCACCTCGAACCTGTTGACCGGCGAGTCCGCACGGGCGGTCATCGGCGCGGACGGCATCTTCACCGTGCGACCCGAGAAGATCCGCCTGGCGTTGCCGTCGGCCGAAGCCGGCGCGGATGAGCAATCGGCGCTCGGACGGGTGCGCGAAGTGGTGTACCTTGGGTCGGATACGCGCTACATCGTGTCGCTCGACGTCGGAGGCGAACTGGTCGTGACCCAGCAGAACCTGGAGACGTCTTCGATGGAGGCGCTCGCCGCGCAGAGTCGGCCGGTCCGGCTGATCTGGAGACGGCAGCATGTACTGTCCCTGGCCGGAAGCCGGGGATCGTCGATAAGCGGAGAGGGAGCGGAGAACCGATGATGAGACTGCGAATTCCGGCGCGAATTCCGGCATTGATCGTGGCGGTCGGCATGCTTGTCACTGCCTGCAGCCCAGCGGCAAGTCCAAAGCCGACCGCCCTTGCCTCGCTCGGCGCAGGGGAGGGCGAGGTCGATCTGGTCATCTGGGCCGGATATGCCGATTCCAGCGCCACCGACCCGACCGACAACTGGGTAACAGACTTCGAGACGGCTACCGGCTGCATCGTAAAGACCCAGGACGGCACCGACTCGGCCAACATGGTCCAGTTGATGCAGTCCGGTGCGTACGACGGCGTGTCCGCCTCTGGCGATGCCACGCTGCGCTTGATTCGCGGTGGCGAGGTTGCGCCGGTCAACCTTGACCTGATCCCGAACTACGCCAATGTCTTCCCCGGCCTCAAGGGGCAGCCGCATAACACCGTCAATGGCGTGCCCTATGGCGTGCCGCATGGGCGCGGCGCCAATCTTCTGATCTACAACACCGACACGTTCACCACGGCACCCACCAGCTGGTCGGTGCTGTGGGATGCCAACTCGCCGGCCGCCGGCAAGATCAGCGTCTACAACTCGGCGATCTACATCGCCGACGCGGCGCTGTACCTGATGAAGCACAAGCCTGACCTGAATATCACGAACCCCTACGAGCTCGATGAGGCTCAGTTCACCGCTGTGGTCAACCTGCTCAAGCAGCAGAACAAGATGATCGGACAGTACTGGGGGACGGCGGCAGAGCAGATCACGAGCTTCGCGGCGGGAGACATGCTGGCGGGAACCACCTGGCAGTACCAGGTCAATCAGCTGACCGATTCACCGGTCGCCGCCACCCTCCCCGATGAAGGGTCCACCGGCTGGTCGGACACCTGGATGATCAGCTCCAAGGCCAAGCATCCGAACTGCATGTACAGGTGGATGAACTGGATCATCTCGCCCGTCGCCAATGCCAAGGCGACCGTCTGGTTTGGCGAGGCTCCCGTGAGCGCGGCGGCATGCGCCGAGGCGGAGAAGATCTCCCCAGGCCACTGCGCGGCCTTCCATGCCACCGACGAGGACTACTTCAGCAAGATCTCGTTCTGGACCACGCCGTCGCAAGAGTGTGGCGACGACCGTGGCAAGGTCTGCAAGGACTTTGCTGCCTGGACCGCCGCCTGGACGGATATCACCGGCTCCTGAATGGGTCCGTTGATCGGCTGAGCAGATCGAAGCCCGGAGGCCCGCCCTGGGTCTCCGGGCGTCACCCTGATCGACCGATGCGCTGATGACGACACTCGGACCAGATCGGCCGCCATCGCTGATGAGGCGCCTGGCGGTATTCCTGCATCGGCACCCCCGTCTGCAGCTGCGGTTGCTACTGGCCGCCCCACTTGCCTGGCTGGCGCTGGCCTACTTCGGCTCGCTGGCCATCCTTTTCGCCAATGCCTTCTGGCGACTTGATTCGTTCACTGGCAAGGTCCTCGTCCAGCCAACCCTTGCGAATTTCGCGACCCTATTCGGCACCGAGGTCTATCGCACCCTCGCGCTGCGTACCCTCCTGATGGCGCTCGCGGTGACGGTCACCTGCGCGATCCTCGCCTTTCCGGTGGCCTACTACATGGCACGCATCGCCTCGCGTCGCACGCGCGGGCTGCTGGTGGTGGCGCTGCTGATGCCCCTGTGGGCGAGCTACCTGGTGAAGGTCTACGCGTGGCGCACCATGCTGCTCGGCAACGGGGTGATCAACTGGCTGCTCCAGCCGCTTGGGCTGCATGGACCGGGCACCGGGGAGCTGGCGATGTGGCTGGTCTTCACCTACCTGTGGTTG
>JAYUGK010000259.1:0-3842 GCA_043738415.1 Chloroflexota bacterium
CCACGAAACGCCTGACCGAGCCCGACGAGTCCGCCATCATCGACGCCTGGCTGGCCTCCGTGCAGGCGCAGCTGGCCGCACGCGGTTTGTCCTGGACCGATGCCCGCATCTACCACTGGTCCGCCGCCGAGACCTCGTTCCTGGTGAGCGCCTACAACTCAGCTCGCGAGCGCCACCCAGAGCGCAACTGGCCCGATCTCCCCTGGTTCGACCTGCTCCAGCAGGTCATTCGGCCCGAACCGGTGGCCGTCCGCGGGGCCTTCAACTTCGGCCTCAAGTCGGTCGTCAAGGGCATGCACGCCGCCGGTTTGGTCGAGACGAGCTGGACCGAGGGGCCGACCGATGGGCTGGGCGCCATGATCGGCGCCTGGTGGTGCGACACCGAAGCGGAGCGAACGGGGGTTACCCTGTCCGAGATCGAGTTGATGGCCGAAATCGGCCGTTACAACGAGGTCGACTGCCGCTCGATGTCCGAGGTGCTGGCGTGGCTGCGGGCGAACCGCTGAAAGGCCGGTACGGCGCCGGCCTTGGAGAGTCACCCCATGGCTACAACGGCCAAGATGAGCTGCCCGGACCGCGCTCGATGGACGAATGGCCATCCCGTGACCAGCACAGCCATCGAAAGGCCTCACGTTCGCTGTTATAGCCATCCCGTGTCCACGCCGCCGAGCTGAGGTGGGTGTGCTAGCATATATGCATGCGCCGTACCACCATCCTGGCCGATCCGGAGCTTCTGACCAACATGGAAGAGCTCGCGCGCCGCGACGGCGTGCCGACCAGCCATGTCATTCGCGAGGCAATGGAGCGGTATGTCGTCGCTCGCCGAGACGAATCAAGCGCTGAACTTCCCGCCCTGGTCGGGATGTTCGAAGGCGCCGACGATGTGGCTGAGCGTGACGAGGAGATCTTGCGCGCCGAGATGCCCGCGGCCGCTGAGGCCCCGGCAGTTGAGGCCACCGCAGCCGAGCGCCCCGACTGACCCGTGGCGGCCATTCTCGTCGACACCAGCGCGCTGTACGCCATCGCAAACCGCGATGACGCGCATCACGAGCAGCTCGTCGAACGCCTGCGCTCGGATGCCCCGGCGGTGGTCGTCCCACAGTCGGTGCTGCCGGAGATCTGCTACCTGATCGGCAGCCGGCGCGGCCCCGCCGCGGAGGCCGACTTCGTGGCCGGCCTGCTGGGAGCCGGCTGGCGGCTGGAGCCGGTCACATCGGGCGATGTGGAGCGCGCAGTCGAGCTGATGCGCATGTATGCCGATGCGGCCATCGGCTTCGTGGACGCCTCGGTGGTGGCCATTGCCGAGCGGCTGGGGATTCGCCAGGTGTGGACCCTGGATCGCCGCGACTTCAGCCTGGTTCGTCCCAAGCACATCGAGGCCTTCGACATCGTTCCCTAGGGCGAGCGATGGCGGAGTGTTGGTCGTCATGACCTGCCGCGAATCAGGTCCGAGACGCAGACTGCGGCGGCTTTTCGCCCAGCCGCAGCAACTCGGTGCTCAGCGCTGCCACCAGGGCTCCAGGGGTTGCCACCCGGATTTTCGATCCGATCGGTAGTCCAGCAGGTTAGAGGTCACCAGCCAGGCACAGGCGCCCGCCAGGGCCGCGGCGAGGATGGGAGCATCTTTTGGATCGGCCTCGCCGGCATCAGCTATGCCGTCGGCGGCGGCCGACGACGACATCGGCAGGTCGACGCATGAGGCGGCAAGGATCGCACGCAGCGCCGGGAGTGCCGCCGGCAGCTTGATGGCCAGGTTGCGCTCCGCTTCCTCGCGCGCCTGCCCCGACACGCCCACCTCGATGATCCCCAGCTCCCCCAGCTGAAGGATGAGGTGGCTGGCACCGCTGACCGAGGCCGCGCCGGCGAAGAGCACGTCGGCGTCGACGCAAACCTTCAGTCGCGGTCGCGACGCACGCTCACCGCTGCTCAAGTCGTTCGGCGTGGTATCGGGCGCGCTGCTCTCGCAGCCCGCCGAGCAGCTCGTCCAGGCTCAGGCCGGCCTCCGTGCGCAGGTATTCGATCTCCGCCGACAGCTTGTCGACGGTGCTCACCCGCGGCGACAATGAGGGTCCGAGCCAGCCGACAGGTTCCACTGCGGCGCGCGAAACCGGGTGCTAGCCCGTTCGCGTCCCAGCCGATGTTTCCAGCGCCTCTTCTGAGCGATGCGCGGCGCACGTGGCGTACCCGTCGACGACCTGCTGGTCACCATCGAAGTCGACGACATAGCTCCACCCGGTCGCGGGCTTGCCGCAAGCCGCGCAGGGTAGGCCCAGACGATCACGCGCATCGGATCGGGACAGACGCTTGCTCAGCCCAACCCGTACTCGGTCGAACAGCCGCTCGTTCGCTGTCCGGGCGTCCGCCGTCGACGTGGCGACCACGTAGCCGACCCGGTGTTCGGGATGCGACCCGATCCCGTATGGGACGGCAAGCCCCTGTGCCTGTAGTGCGCGGGCGGCCCTGCGCGCGCGAGCCGCCTCCTCGCGGGCCCGTAGCCGGCGACGGTGCAGGCGAAACGTAAACCAGGCGATGTGGTCTACGGACCAGCCTCTTTGGTAGTAGAGCCCGACCTCGAGAATGGCGCTGTGGAGCGCTTTCCGCGTCATGAGTACCACCTCTATGTTGTTGCGCACCCGTAGTTCGGGCGCGCGCGAACCTTCCTCGCCGCAGGGCAACGGCGACCTGGAGGCAGTACGGAGGCACATCCCTCCTGCCGGAGGGAGTTTCTACCACACCCGTGCGGTAAGTACCAGCCCCCCCGCGACTTCAGCCTGCTCCGCCCCCAAGCCCATCGAGGCCCTTCGACCTCGTCCGCACGCGGGCCACTCAACTCGTCACTCGCCCGACGACGTCGTGAAACAGCGCAGACAGGGGGAGAACCGCTGACGTCAGCCCGGCGCGAGCTTCTTCGGCTTCGTGGTACGAACCTGCCCGACTCGCCGCAGAGCCTCGTTGACCGATGCCGAATCGGGGAACCGCTCGACCAGGTCGGGATCCAGCGCCCGCAGGTTGCCCGGTGTCACGGCGGCACTGACATGGCGACCTCGCACGCCGGCGCGGAAATCGTACTCGGGCCTCGGCTCAGACTTCTTCATGGTCCATCTGCTCGCGCACTGTGGCGCGCCTTGCGAAGATCAACCTGATCTTACCCCTGCGCTCGGTATAGCCGACAACCAGCAGTCTCCCGGCAATCGATGCGCCAACGCTCACGAACCGATCCTCCGCGATCGAATGGTCCGGGTCAAAGACTGTGATCTCGAACGGATCCCGGAAGACAGTTGCCGCCTCTTCGAACGTGACGCCGTGCTTCGCGAAGTTACGGCGTGCCTTCTCGGCGTCCCAGTCGACGTCCACACTGGGAGGCTAGGGATGCGCGGTTACCGTGTGATTAGCAGGGTATTACGGGCAACGCGTTATCGGCCCGATAGTCACTCGCCCGGCGGCATCTTCGCTGGTGGCGGCCGATACTACTTGCCTTGATGAAACGCGCAACCATCCGCGCCGCGGTCTACGGCCACCTGGTGGGCGACGCCATCGGGGTTCCGTACGAGGGCCGCCGGGCGAGCGAGATCGGCACGGTTGAGCTGCGGGGCTACAACGCGCACAACCAGCCGCCGGGGACCTGGAGCGACGATGGCGCGCTGATGCTGGCCCTGCTCGACTCCCTCAAGCACAAAGGCTTTGATCCCGAAGACGAGGGCCGCCGCTTCCTGGACTGGGCCGATCGCGGCGCCTACACCCCGGAGGGTGACGGGATATTCGACATCGGCAACACCACCGGTCGAGCGCTGGACCGGCTGCGCGCGGGCACGCCAGCCATCGACGCCGGCGGGACCGATGAA
>JAYUGK010000260.1:0-10677 GCA_043738415.1 Chloroflexota bacterium
GGCTGATGCGTCACCAGACCGGATATGTTGCGTCCGGCGAGCCTGGCGGTGACGATCTCGTTCGCGAGCGCGTCGTTGAGGTCTTGCGCGACCGCCGCCGAACCAAGCGCGGCCGTGAGCAACAGGGCGATCGCGAAACGCACGCTAGCGTGGCAGCGCCGCGAGAAACCGGTTCGAATCGCTGACCCAGCCGAAGATGCCGCCCTGTGCCTTGATCATCTCCAGCGCCACCCGCTGGAACTCGGGGAAGTACGAGCCGGTACAATCGGAGAGGACGCACGCGTCGTATCCCCGGTCGTTCGCCTCCCGCACGCTGGTCTGCACGCAGACCTCGGTCGTGACGCCGCAGAAGATCAACTTCTCGATGCCCTTCATCTTCAGGATGGCATCCATGTCGGTGGCGTAGAAGGCACCTTTGCCGGGCTTGTCGACCACCGGCTCGCCATCGATCGGGTAGACCTCCTCGACGATGTCGTGCCCCAGCGACCCGCGAACCAGCAGCCGGCCCATGGGACCGACGTCGCCGATATGCATGGACGGGTTGCCGCGCCGGTACTTGGCCGGCG
The DNA here is from genome assembly GCA_043738415.1 of Chloroflexota bacterium. Lineage (GTDB taxonomy): Bacteria > Chloroflexota > Limnocylindria > QHBO01 > QHBO01 > CF-167. The sequence continues at coordinate 567 of JAYUGK010000260.1, forward strand.
GCAGGTCGGAGAGGTCGGGCCGATGCCCCTCGCGGGTGTGGATCACGAAGATGCCCGCCTCGCGGCACGCCTTCAGCACGCGCTCCGCACCGGGGAGGGCGTCCAACAGGAGCGATGTGTCGTTGCCGAGCGACTCGCCAAAGCCGCCGGGATACACGAAGTCACGCTGGAAATCGATCATCACCAGCGCGGTCTTCGTGGGATCGAAGTCGAATTCGTAAGGCTCTGCTTTCATGCTCAGCATCCGGGGTTGGTCCTCCTTCTACCTGTTCGATCTACCTGATCGATGCGATGGTCTGATCGGCCATGATGCGCGTCCCGGACTCGCAGGCGAACGCCTTCTCGAGACTGGCCGGGGAGGTGATCAGCACCTCGGAGCCGCCGTGCTCCAGGAACGTGATGGCCGCCTCGACCTTCGGGCCCATGCTCCCGTTGGGAAACTCGCCGTCGGCCAGGTAGCCCCGCGCCTCGGAAACGGAGAGCCGATCCAGGAAGCGCTGATTCGGCTGCCGGAAATGAATGGCGACCTGTTCCACGCCGGTCGAAAGCACGAGCAACGGGATCTTCAGGCTGGAAGCCAGCAGCGCGGAGGCGAGGTCCTTGTCGATCACCGCCTCTACTCCGCGGTAGCCAGCCGGCGGCTCCTCGACGACGGGGATGCCGCCTCCGCCCGCGGCGATGACCAGGAAGCCGGCGCTCACCAGCGCGGCGATCTGCGCCTCCTCCACGATGCGCAGCGGGTGAGGCGACGGAACGATCCGTCGATAGCCGCGCCCGGAGTCCTCCACCATCGCCCAGCCGTCGCGGTCACGCTTGACTGCGGCCTCCTCGACCGTGTACGGGGGGCCGATCGGCTTGGTCGGGTACTGGAAGGCCGGGTCGCCGGGGTCGACCACGACATGAGTGAGGAGGCACGCCACCCGATCCTTCAATCCGCGAGCGCCCAGCTCATTGAGCAGCGCGTTGCCCAGGATGTGGCCGATGCCGCCCTGCGAATCCGCGACCGACATGTCGAGCGACAGGCGTGGGATCCCCGCCGACTCGCCGATCAACTCCGAGCGCAGCAGGATGAAGCCAACCTGCGGGCCATTGCCGTGGGTGACGACCACCCGCCAGCCATCAGCCACCAGTGCTGCGATGTGGCGGGCCGTCTCAGTGGCATTCTCGAATTGCTCGGCGATGGTGCCGCGCTGGCCGTCGAGGATGAGAGCGTTGCCACCGATGGCGATCACCGCCGACCGTTCCATCATGCGGCCCCCGGCACCTGGAGCCGCTGGGCGAGGCCGCGCAGGGCGTCGTCGAAGCAGCTCAACGGAGCGCGGGCGATGCCGGCCCCGATCTGCCCGACTCCGGGCAGCTTGTGGGCGATGCCGGTATTGATCACCGGCTGCACGCCGCTCTCCACGACCCGCCGCGCATCGATCCCGGTGGGCGTACCGGCGAAGCCCAATGGCGGCAGGGCAAATGCCGGGTTGCGCTCCATGGTGATGCGGTACATCTCGCGGGTGAAATTGAGCGCGTCGGTGGCGGTCCCGCCCACGAATCGCACGATCGCCGGGGCGGCCGCCATGGCAAAGCCGCCGATCCCCGCCGTCTCGGTGATGGCGCTGTCGCCCAGGTCGGGGTTGGCGTCGCCCGGACCATAGCCGGGGAAGTAGAGGCCGTCGGGCACGCCCACCGGGGTGGTGTACCAGGTGTCCCCGGTGCCCGACAGGCGAACGCCGAACTCGACTCCGTTGCGCGACATGGCGGTCACCACTGTCGATCCCTCGACCCCGGCCGCAGCGTCGAGCGATGCCTTGCAGGCGGCCATCGACAGGTTGAGGAAGAAGTGGTCGTTGCCGCGCAGGAAGTCGAATACCGCGGCTGCCTCATCGGTCGTGCCGCTGCGGATGAGACCTGGAGCCAGGATGCGCGTAAAGAGCGAAGTGGCCGCCACGTTGCGGTTGTGGCCCTCATCGCCCATCTGCAGCGCCTGGGCGGTGATGCTCTTGAGGTCGAGCGGACCGAGCAGCATCAGCGCGCGGCTCAGGGCCGGGCCAAGGCCGTCGCGGAACCAGCGCAGGCGGGTCAGCACCGAGTCGTCGTAGGCGCCAAAGCGGAGCACCTTGCCGAGCCCCTCGTTCAGCGTGGCGTAGGCGCGATTGCCACCGGGACCGTTCTCGACGACCACCACCGGCATCGAGGGGGAGACGACCCCCGCCATCGGCCCGACCGCGCCGTGGTGGTGGCAGGATTCGAATGTGACCTGCCCACTCACCGCCAGGCGCTCCGCCTCATCGGCGCTGGCGGCCCAACCCTCGAACAGGATCGCCCCCGTGATCGCACCGCGCATCGGGCCGCACATCCGCTGGTAGGAGATCGGCGGACCGCTGTGCAACAGCATGTGCTCGCCCAGGCCGGGAACCGCCTGGCCGGCAGCCTGCACATCGACCAGGAGCGGGTTGGCGACCAGCAACCGGTCAAGCGCTGTCCGGTTGGCCGAGGCCACCAGGGCGCCGATCGGATCGTCCGGATCGTCTTCCAGCCGGGCAACGAGCAGTCCAAGCTCCCGATCGGCGTGCGCCGGCGGGCGCCAGTCGAGGTTGAGAGCTTCAGCACCGGCATCAAGGAGCGGGTCGACGAAGCCGATAAGGCCGATGTTGACCGCCCGCACGCCGCCGCTCAGCAGTCCGGACCCGTTGCCGGCGCTCATCGGGAGGTGACCTCGCGTCGGGAGGCTTCCAGGACGATGAAGCCGGCAAGCCTTGCTGCCCGCGCGTTGCTGGCGGCCACCAGGGCGCCCGCATCCACGAGCGCGGCCCGCTGCCGATCAAAGCCCTGCGGGTCGCCCCGCGTACCGCACAGCGAGGCGACCACCGCCAGTCCCCGACCATCGGTCTCTGCAGCACTCCTCGCCGCCTCGATGGCGGGAATGAGCGCGCCTGCCGGATCAGGATGCGAGGCATAGCCGAGCACGATATCGAGCAGCAGCACCCCGATCGCGGGATCGCGCCCCGCCTCCTCTATCTTCTCGCCTCGCAGCCGCGGGTCGATCATGGGGTGCGGGCGTCCCACCGTGTACTCGTCGTCGCCCAGATCGATGATCTGATGCTCCCTGGCAGCGTCCCCAAGCAGCTCGGCAAGGATCACCTTCGCCTCGCTGGCCAGTGATCCACCGCTGTACATGCCAGCGATCCGGGTCTGCCCCGACGCCAGCGCGGCGGCGGCGGCGCGAGCCATCGGCTCCGCATCGCCGTCGGCTAGGGCCGCCGGCTCGGTGCCGGTCGCCAGGCGGGCGGCGACCCGCGCCGCCTCCTCGAAGGTGGTTGCCGGGTGGGCGCCTGCAGCGCGGATGGCATCCGCGTCGCCGCCGAGGAAGTTGACCACCACCGGCTTGCTCGAGGCGGCGGCCGCCCGCAGCACAATGGAGGCGACCTCGGGGGCCGGTGGCTTCGAAATGAGCACCACGACGGCCGTCCCCGGATCGGCGGACAGGCGCTCCAGGGCCGCGAGCATCATGGCTCCGCCCACCTCGTGGTGGAGATCGCGGCCGCCAACCCCGATCGCCTGTGAGACCCCCGCGCCGAAGGCATCGAGCAGGCAGGTGACCTGCTGGAGTCCCGTTCCGCTCGCGCCCACCAGCCCCACCGTGCCACGACGCACGGCGTTGGCGAAGCCAAGAGGGACGCCATCGATGATGGCCGTGCCGCAGTCGGGCCCCATCACCAGCAGGCCCTTGCGCCGGCCCATCCGCTTGAGCTCGATCTCGTCCTCCACCGGCACGTTGTCGCTGAAGAGGAATACGTGCATCCCTCGCTTGAGCGCCTTCATGGCTTCGGCTGTCGCGTACGGGCCAGGAGTTGAGATGAGGGCCAGATTGGCACCCGGCAGATCGGCGACCGATTCGCCCAGGGTGGTGGGGACGAAGCGCTGACCCTCGCCCGGGGCCTCGGGCTCCGCTGCACGCATCAGCGCGCTGACTCGCTCCAGCGCAGACTCTGCGCTGGCCGGCTCCGCGGCCGACAGGGCGGCCACCATGTCGTTTGGTCCCGCGGTCGGGTCCAGGCCATCAGCCAACCCGGCCTCGCTGAGGATCGCCAGGTTGGCAGGAGTCGCCATCAGCAGGCCGGCGCGTGAGACCCCGGACATCTGCTCGATCTCGGCGGCGATGCGCATCAACTCCACCGAATCGCGGTAGGCGTTCCGAAAGATCCTGTTGCGGACCACGCTCATGCAGCCGCCTCCGCGCGTCCGGCCAGGCCGCGCAGCGTGTGTGCAAGCATCGGCCGATCGGCCCCGATTCCGATCAGGATGCCGGCGAGCAGATCGGCTCCCGACGAGGCGCCCCATGCCAGCGCCGACAGAACGGCGCTGCGAAGCTCGGCCGGCCCGCCGACCAGTACGGCAGCCGTGGTCCGCTGCGCCCGCTCTGAAAAATGCAGGCGCCCGGCATCGGCCAGGAACTGCTCCGAGAGTGCCGTAGTGCGCCCCGCGGCCTGCGCTGCGACGCCCGATGCCAGCGTCGCGGCCTGCGGGTGACGAATCGCGGTCAACCCGGCCAGCAGGCCGACCAGCAGGTCATCGCCCGATGGCGTCGCACCGGGCCCCAGGCCAATCAGCGGTCGAGCACGCTCCACAGCGAGCGCCGTGTCTCCGGCCGCCAGCTGCTCCAGCAGCTCAGCGAGCGTTGTGCTGACGCGTTCCGCCAGGGTCCCGCACGCGGCCCGCGGCTCGCCTGCCAGGGCGGGCAGCAGCGGCGCAAGCCCGACGGCAGGGGCATCCGGCGCCGCGAGGCGCAGAGTGGCCGCGATCCGATGCCCACGGCGATCGGCCGACAGAAGCGGCAGGATCGGCATGGCCGGCGACCACGAGGCGGCGACGCCCAGGGCGACTACTGTCCCGGCGTCGTGGATGGTGAGATTCGAACGTTCGAGGACGACCTCCATGCCGCGAGCGACGCCTACCTGGTCAAGCGACGGCTCCCCGCCAAGCTGGATCCCCATCGGCAGTCCACCGACCGATTCCCGCGCGATCGTCGCCAGCGCCGAGCCGAAGCGGAGGTTGATGGCGGCCGCGTGCACACTCTCGACCCGTCCGGGAGGCGAACCTGCCGCGAGCAACTGGCTGAGCGGTGCGCTGATCCGGGCTGCGCGCAGGCGGCGCAGCGGCCGAGCGCCGTCAGCCCACGGGGAGCGAGCGGAGATGCCCCTCATCGGAGGGCATGCTAGGGTCGTCCGCCACTCCGCGTCATTGGCAACTCTTGCCACACAGGACGCCATCAGATATGAGAATCTACCAAACAGCATGATCGACTCCATCACCCTGGCCCGGGCACTGACCCTCGCGCCGCTGCGTACGGCCAGGGTGGTGGCCGGCGAGGCCGGATTGGAACGGCGAGTGCGGCACATCAATGTCATGGAGGTGCCCGACATCCTGCCGTGGGTCCAGCCTGATGAGTTGCTGCTGACCACCGCCTACCCCCTGCGCGATGACCGCGCCGCGCTCGCCAGGCTGGTCCCCGAGCTGGCTGGCAGAGGGCTGGCGGGGATCGCCATCAAACCGGATCGCTACCTCGAAGGGATCCCCGCGGCCATGCTGACGGCGGCCGATGCGTGCGGCTTCCCGGTCATTGAGCTGCCGCCCGACAGCTCCTTCAACGAGATCATCAGCGCCGTGCTGTCGGTGATCCTCAACGAGCAGAGCCTTCGCCTGCAGCGCGCCGCCCAGATCCACGATCGATTCACCCAGATTGTGCTTGGCGGCGGCGGCCACCGCGAGATCGCGCTCGCGCTCGAGGAGCTGGTCGGCCGACCGATCCTGATCGTCGACCAGCACGGCGCGCCCCTTGCCGGATCGAGCGACGGCCTGGCGCCGCCGCTGTCCGATTCGATCTTCTCCGGCGCGAGGGGCCGCGATAGTGGGCGGGCGATCCCTCTGCGGGTGGCCGATGCGGCCGCTACCCTCCAGCCGATCATGGTCGACAGCGACCGGTATGGGGCGATCATCGTGCTCGCCGGGCGCGACGAGCTGAGCGATGACGACCTCGAGGCGCTCCAGTTCGCGGCCACCGTGGCCGCGCTGCGCCAGGTGCAGGCCCGTGCCCTGGTCCAGGACGATCGCCATTTCCAGGCGGTCTGCCTCGAAGAGCTGGTGAGCGGCCACCTGACCGATGGCAGCGTCCTGGCCGAGCGCGCCGCTGCCTTCGGCTGGGACCTCTCCCAGCCTCATGCCGTGCTGCTGGCGCAGGCCGAGCCGCCCGGCGGCGGCGAAGCCGGCACGGTCCGCGCGCTGGCCGACGCGGCCCGCGTGGCGCTTGGCGCCACGGCAATCGTATGGGAGCGCAGCGCCCAGGCCGGGGCGCTGGTCGCGCCTCGGCGCCCGGGGCCCGAGTGGCTTGAGGAGGCGGCGGGCACCGTGGTGCGGGAGGCGGCCAGGCGCCTTCCGGGAGTTTCGGTGAGCGTCGGCGTGGGGCGCGTCAGGGCTGACCCGCTGCTGCTGCGGGAGAGTCACGCGGAGGCGCGTCGGGCGCTGGAGGTGGGACGCTGGCGAAGCCCTGGACAGGCGATCCTCTTTGAGCGGATGGGGCTGGATCGGCTGCTGGCGAGCTGCTCCGACCAGGAGCTGGCAGCGTTTCGGGAGACGATGATCGCGCCGCTGGTGACCTATGACCAGCTGCATCGGGCAGGGCTGGTCGAGACGCTCGAGGTCTATGTGGCGACCCGCAACGCGGCAAAGGCGGCGCGACAACTGTACGTGCACTACAACACCGTTCGCAGCCGCCTGGCCCGCATCGAAGAGCTGATCGGTCCATTTCTGGCCGACTCGGAGCGCCTCACCGGACTGGCGGTGGCGCTCCACATCCATCGGCGCGGCCACTGAGGGAGGCGGTATACTCCGGCGAACCCTTTAAGGGCGGTCCTGCGAGGCCGCAAAGGAGAACGGACAACATGCTCGAGATCGCCGGCAGCACGCCATCTCGCCATCGGCCTTCGGCCGGTGGCGTCGTTGTTTCCTGGCCCGGAAGCAGCCCCGCGGAGGTCGGCCGTTGGCCGCACCGCCACCTGCTCGATGTCGACCAGCTCACGCGCGGTGAGCTGGAGCGCTGCCTGGACCTGGCGGTCGAGATGCGCGAGCGGCGCGCTCGGCGCGAGCCGCTCGACCTGCTGCGCGGCGAGGTGGTTGGCCTGGCCTTCTGCGAGCCGTCAACCCGCACGCGCGTCAGCTTCGAACTGGCGGCCGAGGCGCTCGGGGCGCAGGTCGTCGAGCTGCCGATCGACGTCAGCAGCGTGACAAAGGGCGAGTCGCTGCTCGACACGCTGCTGACCCTGGAGCGGACCGGGGTGACCACCGTCATCCTGCGTCACTCGATGAGCGGGGCCCCATACCTGGCAGCCCGCAGCGTGGCGGTCAGAATCGTCAACGCCGGGGACGGGCTGCACGCGCACCCAACCCAGGCACTGCTCGATGCGCTCACCCTGCGCGATGCGCTGGGCACCCTCAAAGGGCGAAGGGTCGCCATCGTAGGCGACATCGCGCATTCGCGAGTCGCGCGATCGAACCTGCACACCCTGACCGCGCTGGGCGCCACGGTCTGCCTGGCCGGGCCACCGGGCTGGGTGAGCGGCTTCGAAGGCTGGCCGGGGGTGAGCGTCGCGCACCGGATCGAGGATGCGCTGGCGGACGCGGACGCGGTGATGACGCTCCGCGTGCAACTCGAGCGCGACGCGGGTGGCGGAGTCCCGTCGCTGCGGGAGTACACGATGCGCTGGGGCCTCGACACCCAACGGCTTGGTCATGCGCGCAGCGGCGCGCCAGTGCTCCATCCCGGTCCGACCAACGAGGGGGTGGAGATCAGCTCAGAGCTGGCGGCCAGCGAGCGCAGCCTGATTGGCGCCCAGGTCGTCAACGGGGTCGCCATGCGCATGGCCGTGCTGGCACTGCTGGCAGAGTGACCGCCTTCGGGTCGCTGGCCGACCGGCCGGCGACGCTGCTCCTGGTCGGCGCTCGCCTGGTCGACCCAGCCGATGGGTCCGATCGCGTCGGCGATCTGGCCATCCTGGACGGCCTGATCGTGGACGCGGGGCAACTGCCGTCCGACGCGCCGCGAATCGATGCGGCCGGTCTGGTCGCCACACCGGGGCTGTGTGATCTGCACACCCACCTCCGCGAGCCGGGGATGGAACGCGCCGAGACGATCGAGAGCGGCACACGAGCCGCGGCCCACGGCGGCTACACGACCGTCTGCGCGATGCCCAACACGGATCCGCCGCTCGACGAGCCCGCGCGTGTGGCCATGGTCCAGGAACGGGCCAGGGGCAAGGCCTGCCGGGTGCGGGTGGTGGCCGCGGCCACCCGTGGTCGCGAGGGCGAGCGCATCACCGAGATCGGCGAACTGGCGGCGATGGGGATCGCCGGGGTGAGCGATGACGGCCAGGCGGTCGCTTCCGGGCGGGTCGCTCGCAGCCTGCTCACCTACCTGGCACCCCTGGGTCTACCCCTGATCGAGCATGCCGAGGAGGCGTCGCTGGCCGCCGGAACGGTGATGCGTGCCGGTCCGCATGCCACGCGGCTCGGCCTCTCAGGCTGGCCCGCCAGCGCGGAGCTGTCGATCATCGAGCGGGACATCAGCCTGGCTGATGAGACCGGCGGCTGGGTCCATTTCACGCACCTTTCGACCGCCGCGGGGTTGGAAGCGATCCGCCGCGCTCGATCCCGCGGCCTGCGAGTGACCTGCGACGTGACGCCGCATCACCTGGCCACCACCGATGCCTGGGTGGCGGGAGACCGTGCCTTTGCCTGGGAAGAGCCGGGCGGGATTGCGGCCGATCCATTCGGCGCGCCCCTCGACCCCAGCCTTGCCTATGACTCCGCCTGTCGCGTCAACCCACCGCTCCCGACACGTACCGATGCGCTGGCCTTGCTGGCCGGGCTGGCCGACGGATCGATCGACGCGATCGCGACCGACCATGCCCCGCATCCGCGCGAGCGCAAGGCGGTGGAGTTCGCTGCCGCCGCCCCGGGCATGATCGGCCTCGAGACCGCCCTGTCGCTGGGACTCGCGGCGGTTGAGGCCGGATGCCTGGGTCTGCCGCGCCTGCTGGAAGCGCTGGGCAGCGCTCCGGCCCGTTTGATCGGCGAGGAGCGCAGCCTGCGACCCGGGACCGCCGCCGACCTCGTGCTCTTCGATCACATCGCTCGCTGGCGCGTCGAGCCCGCGCAGCTGGCATCGGCTTCATCCAACACACCCCTGCTCGGTAGGGAGCTGCCAGGTGTGGTTCGCCTCACCCTGGCAGATGGCCGAGTCACCTACCGTAGCGGCCTCGACAAGCTCCCCTGGCCTCCCTGAATCCTTCGAGCGGGGCCGCGCCGGATATGGGACCATGCGGGCCGCCACGATCGGAGCCTGCAGCGAGCGATGGATGTCGATCCGCACGAACGAGGAGCTCGACCCGAATGAGGGGCCCGGCTTTGGTTGCTTCATCTGGCAGGCGGCGCTGTTCGCCGGGATCCTGCTCCTCATTCCGGTGGGTCTCTTCTCGTTCAACTGGCCGGTCTGGCTGCTCGCGGTCCTGCTCTTCATCGACATGGGCCTACTCTTCTTCGTGAGCATGACCAGCGTTTTCCTGCTGCGCATCTTCTTCGCCGATCGACGACGGGGTCGCGGCCGCCTCTCTGGCGCGACGAAGCCGACCCAGGTGATCAGCGCCGAGCCGACGGCGGCGGATCCGTCGAATGTGCCCGACGGCGGGGAGGAGGGCTGATGCCGCTGATGGTCACCTTCTTTAACGTGCGCAAGGGCCGCGACGCCCTCTTCAAACGCGGCATGCGCCATCTCTTCCCGCGCACGGCACGGCGCTACGAGGAGGAGTACGGGATCCGCTTCGTGGGTTGGTTCAACGTGACCGAGGGGTCGGAGTGGAACAACGTGCTGATCCTCGACCTGCCCAATTACGCGGTCCTCGACCGCCTCTACGACGACCCGGCCACGCGCGGCTTCGGGCACCGAGTGGCCGAAGGGATCTTCGACAAGAAGCACATCATCTTCCTGCGCGAGCGGATGGGCCCGGACCTGGTCTTCAAGCCGTGAGCACGCCGCGCATCGCCGCGCTGCGGGAGCTCGCCGCCGAGG
>JAYUGK010000261.1:0-10604 GCA_043738415.1 Chloroflexota bacterium
GCCCCCAACAGGGCCCCTCCCACGACTGCGATTAATTGCGACCAGGCGGCCCAGCGGGGTGCCAGCAAGGCCCCGAATCCGGCTACCGCCACGCCCGCAACGATGCCGAACAGGAGAGACGTCGGCCCCGCCATCTCCGGATCGAAGTAGCCGAGTCGCGCGATGGTCCAATCGGCGAGGACCATGATTTGCATTGCACTCAAGAGCGCGCCGATCGCGAGAACAAGCAAGGCGGCGAGGCGAACCTCGCGCCACGCGCCGAAGACGAGCCGCGCGGCGACGAGCGCCAGGAGGCCGCTGCCAATGACCCACGCGAACGCCCAAACGCCGAGCATCGCAACGTGCGACAGGCCGAATGCGGATTCCAGTTGCGCGAGCGGCCACAAAAGGGCGGTGGACGCGGCGATGAAACCGAAGAACGAGAGGAGCCCCCAGGCCAGGGCGACCATCCACGGCGCCACCGGCATCCGCTCCGCGACCGCTTGTGCAGGTGCACGTGTATCGGTCTGCATCCGGGTCAGGCTACGCCGGGCGGTCCTTTCGCACAACCGCGCCAGCCTGCGTTGACCGCCAGTCGTAGTCGCTGACCTGCGCATCGGCCTCGAGGACGCCGACCTCGCGCAGCCAGCCGTCGTTGTAGAGCTTGCCGATGTAGTTCCGACCGCTGTCGGGCAGCAGGACCACAAACAGGGCATTGCGGTCCTCGACCGTCCGCGCGACCTGGAGGGCCGCCCAGAGTGCGGTTCCACCCGACTCCCCGATTAGGATCCCTTCTGCGGCCGTGGCCTGGCGAGCGGTGAGGAACGCGTCGCGGTCGCTGACTCGCACGATGACGTCGCACACATCGGTGTCGTAGGTCTGCGGCCAGAAGTCCTCGCCGACCCCCTCGGTCAGATACGAGTGCGCGGCGCCGCCCGAGAACACGCTACCGACCGGGTCTGCGCCAACCACGACAACCGCCGGGTTCTGGTCGTGCAGGTAGCGCCCGATGCCGCTGATCGTGCCGCCGGTCCCCACTCCGGCCACGAAATGCGTGATCCGGCCTTCGGTCGCCTTCCAGATCTCCGGCCCGGTGGCCAGGTAGTGCGCCTCGGGGTTGGCCGGGTTGGAGTATTGATCCGGCTTCCAGGCGCCGGGCGTCTCGCGCGCCAGCCGGTCGCTGACCCGGTAATAGGAGCGCTCATCATCGGGCTCGACGTCGGTGGGGCAGATGACCACCTCCGCGCCGTACGCGCGCAGCAGGGCGCGCTTCTCCTCGCTCTGCTTGTCGGGCATCACGAAGATGCACCGATACCCCTTCACCGCGGCCGCCGTGGCAAGCCCGACGCCGGTATTGCCGCTGGTCGGCTCGACGATCACGCCGCCCGGCTTGAGCAGCCCGGCACGCTCGGCGGCCTCGATCATCGGCAGCGCGATTCGATCCTTGACCGATCCGCCGGGGTTCATGTGCTCGAGCTTGGCGACCACCCGCGCCGTCAGGCCGGCAGCCAGTCGATCGAGGGCGACCAGCGGCGTGCCGCCGATTGCCGCGGTGACGTCGGGCAGGATGCCCGCCGGGTCAGCCGGCCCCGTCATGCGGTGCGTCGGCGGAATCCGCGGCGGGCGCCTTGGTCGCCATCGAGCCCGGCCGATCGAACGGTGTCCCCCACCCCTTCGCGTGCCGCAGCCACAGGAAGCCGCCCGCCAGCAAGAGCCCGCCGATCCCCAGCCAGGTGGCGGTAGGAATGCCGGCGATCAGCCAGTTCTCCACCCGGAAGGTCTCCAGGTAGGAGCGCGAGACGCCATAGAACATGAGGAAGATCAGCGTCAGGTCGCCGTCGAAGAGCCGGTGGGCCAGGCGCCGCGAAATCCATAGCAGCGCGCCCAGCGTCACCAGGCTGAAGATCGCCTCGTAGGCGAAGAGCGGGTGAAACCGGGTCGTCGCGAGCGGGAACAGGTTCAAGTTCATCCACTCGGGAAGCCGGTGTGCGGCGTCGATCGGGATCCCCCAGGGCAGATCCGTTGGAGGGCCATACAGCTCCTGGTTGACGAAGTTGCCGAGCCGCCCGATCGCCTGCCCCAGCGGGATGGCGATGAAGAAGATGTCGAGCCAGCGTGCGGTGGGCAGGTGACGAACGCGCGTGTAGACGAAAAGCGCCGCGGCACCGCCGATGATCGCGCCGGGGATCCCCAGCCCGCCATTCCAGATCTGCGCGATGAGTCCCGGATTGGCTGAGTAGAAGGTCCACTGGTGGATGACGTGGTAGAGCCGCGCCCCCAGCACGCCGAAGATCATGACCCAGAGCAGCATCGACCAGCCGGTCTCGGGATCCTCGCCCCGGCGACGAGCCTCCCGGGTTCCCAGCAGCGCGCCGCCCAGCACCGCGGTGGCAATGATGATGCCGTACCAATGGACTTCGAGGGGGCCCAGCCGAAGGGCAATCGGGTCGATCACCGCCGGATGATACCCCGGTCACCGCAGTCGGGCCGTAGTGCCCGGGCGTCAAGGTCTCCCCACCAGACCACCCACCGGCGTATGGTGGCGCACCCGAACGGAGGCAACCGATGAGTCACGCCGCTCCCGCCCCCAGCCTCGCCGCGGGGCGGCCACTCCTTCCTCTCTCGCAACTCTTGAAGTTGTCCATCTACTGGTTCGGGATCCTCACCATCTGGGGAGGCCTGAACAACATCATCCTGCCCCACCGAATCGACGAGATCGACACTGCCAACGCCGGATTCCTGCTGGCGATCATCAATGGCGTGGCGGTGCTGATGGCCATCGTGGTGCAGCCGACGGTGGGAATGCTCAGCGACTACACCGTCAGCCGCTGGGGGAGACGTAAGCCGTACATCGTGATCGGCGCCAGCCTCGACGTCGTCTTCCTATTCGGACTGGCCGCCTCGCAGACCTACCTGATGATCCTCGCCTTCCTCGTGCTCCTGCAGTTCTCCTCCAACTTCGCGCAGGGGCCATTCCAGGGGTACGTACCGGACCTTGTGCCGGCACGGCAAGTGGGCACCGCCAGCGGGCTGATGGGCGTCATGATCGTGATGGGCCAGATCGCCGGCGTGGGGGTGGCAACCCTGGGCCTGCCGGGCAGCCTGTTCCTGGCCACGGTGGGCCTGGGCCTGATCGAGCTCGCCACCGCGCTGGTGCTGGTCGCCTCCGTGCGAGAGGGGTCCGACGCCCCTCCTCGAACTGGCTCATGGATGAAGGTCGCCACATCCGCCTGGGGCACCGATATTCTCAAAGAGGCGAATGTGCTGTGGCTACTGCTGGTGCGCCTTCTCTTCCTGGGCGCCGTGACCTCTACCAGCCTGGTGCTCTTCTACTTCGAGCGCACCCACGGCCTGCCCGAGGAGGACGCGGCCGGCCTGGTCTTCATCGGCACGCTAGTGGTGGGGATCGCCACGGCCGCGGCCGCATTTCCGGGCGGGAAGCTCTCCGACCGCTTCGGGCGACGACCGATGATCTGGGCTGCCTGCGCGATCGCTTCGGTCGGCATGCTGCTGGTCGCGATCGCGCCTTCGCCCTGGCTGGCGATCGCCGCGTTCGTGCCGTTCGGAATCGGGGTAGGGGTCTTCCTGTCGGTCGACTGGGCGCTGATGACCGATGTGATCCCGAAGGACACGACCGGCCGCTACATGGGCATCCTGAACGCCGGCACGGCGGCGGCGGGGCCGATCTTCCTGCTCGTCGCGGGCCAGGTGCTCGACCGGGTGGGCGCGATCGACCGCGCCCAGGGCCCGAGGGCGGCGATGGTGGTGGCGGCGCTCTTCCTGGTCGGAGCCGCGATCGCGCTGATGAAGGTTGACCCAACTCGGCGCGAGGCGATCGTCACGTTCGCCGAGCAAGAGCCGACCGCCACCGCTTGATGGACCCCGCCGAGGAGCGGGCCCGGCGGACCGGGCCGCGGGAGCTGGGGGTCGCGGTCACGCCGCGCTATCGGGTCATGCGCGGGTTGAATATCGCAATGGTCCGGCTCCTCTTCGAGATCCGCACGGACGGCCTGGACGGTTGGCCGCCGGCCCCCTTCTGCCTTGTCCTGAACCACCACAACGGATGGGATCCGATGCTCGCGCTGGCGGCCACACCCGAGGCGCCGCGCATCACCTGGTTCGGGCCGAAGGAGGCCGATTTCTCGCGCGGCTTCCGCAACCGGTTGATGGCCTTCTACGGAGGGGTGATCCCCTACAACCCGGAGAAGACGACCCTCACCTCGGCGGTGCGCGCGGTCCGCAGGGTCTTCGCCGCGGGTGGCGTGCTGGGGATCTTCGCGGAGGGGACCGTCGGCTTCCGCGAGACGGAGCTGCTCCCGTTCGAGGACGGGGCGATCGCTTTCGCGGCAGCCAGCGGCGTGCCGATCGTGCCGTGCGCAATCGTCGGCAGCACGTTCATGTGGTTCCGCCGCCGGGTGGTCTTCCGATACGGCAAGCCGATCCCCACCGACGCGGCACGCGGACGGGAGGGTCGTGCCGCCCTCGACGAGCAGGTGCGGGCGGCCATGAACGCTCTGCTGCCCGAGGTAGAGCCGCGGCTGCCCGGTCGGCGACCGATGCGGTTCCTTGGCGACCTGCTCACCGGCGCGGATGACCTGGCGCGGCGCCGCGCTGAACTGGGCGAGTAGCCGACCGCCGGACCCGCGGCCCGCTAGCATCAACCCATGCTTCCGGTCATCTGGGCGGTCTTCGCCATCTGCACGGTGGGCGGCTTCATCACCATCGGCGCCTACTGGCTCGATGTGCAGGATCGCCTCGACCTCACCTTCCGGGCTCGGCTTGCCTGGTCGCTGGCCATCGTCGCGTTTCCGGTGGTGATCCCGATCTACGCCTTCCGCGGCGGTCCCGGCTGGCCAACTGCGCTGCGCGTGGCCGCCTTCCTGCCGGCGGTGGCGCTGGCCCTCTTCTTCGGGTTCCGATTCGGGCTCTTCGACTAGGTCGCCGCGCGCCTATCATCGGCACATGACAACCACCGAACACAGCGTGGACTCCGCGCTGGCGTACCTGCGCGCGCATGCCGACGAACACCTGTCGGGCCTCGACGACTTCCTGCGCATCCCCTCGATCAGCGCCGATCCGACCATGAAAGGCGAGGTGCGGCGAGCCGCGCAGTGGGTGGCCGACGAGCTGACCCGCATCGGCGCCGAGCACGCCCAGCTGCACGACACCAGCAGCCACCCGATCGTCACCGCCGACTGGCTGCATGCGGGCCCCGGGGCACCAACCGTGCTGGTCTATTGCCACTACGACGTCCAGCCGCCGGACCCGTTGGACGAGTGGGTGCATCCTCCGTTCGAGCCGCGCTACGAGAACGACATCGTCTACGCCCGCGGCTCCGGCGACGACAAGGGGCAGCTCTTCATGCATCTGAAGGCCGCGGAGGCATGGTTGCAGGGCGCGGGCGGCCTGCCGGTCAACCTGCGCTTCTTCTTCGAGGGCGACGAAGAGCACGAGAGCGAGCCGACCGAGACATTCGTCAAGACGCGTCCCGACTTGCTGGCGGCCGATTTCTGCGTCGTGTCGGACTCCGACATGGCCGATGACGAAGGCACGCCGGCGATCACCTACGGCCTGCGCGGCATCGCGTACTGGGACGTGAAGGTGATCGGGCCGTTCCAGGATCTGCACTCTGGCCAGTACGGCGGCGGCGCCGACAACCCGGCCAACGTCCTCGTGCGCCTTCTCGCCTCCCTGACCGACGGACGCGGCCACGTCACCATCCCGGGCTTTTACGACCGCGTGCGCGACCTGTCCGCGAAGGAGCGCGCAGCCTACGCCGCCCTGCCCTTTGACGAGGAGGACTGGGCGAGCCGGATCGGGGTCAGCGGACCGATGGACGGTGAGCCGGGCTTCACTCTCCTCGAGCGCCTGTCGGCGCGGCCGACCTTCGATATCAATGGCCTGTCGGGCGGCTACTCCGGCGAGGGAAGCAAGACGATCATCCCGGCCTACGCGGCGGCCAAGATCAGTACGCGCCTGGTGCCCGACCAGGACCACCACGAGATCGAGCGGTTGATGAATGACCACCTGCGGCGCATCGCGCCACCGACGGTGCGCGTCGAGGTGAAGGCCATCCAGGGTGGCCAGCCGGCGATCACGCCTCTCGATCACCCCGCCTGCCGGCTGGCGGCGCGGGCGCTCGAGCATGCCTTCGGCAAGGCACCGCTCTTCCATCGCTCGGGTGGGTCGATTCCCGTGGTCGCCGCCATGGAGAGTGTGCTGGGCCTGCCGAGCGTGATGGTCGGCTTCGCCTCGCCCAACGGCAACTTCCACGCACCTAACGAGTGGATGCCGCTGGCCAACTACCGCGGCGGGATGGACGCGCTGGTGCGCCTGTGGGAGGAGCTGGGCAGGGCATCGGGGGCGGCGCTCGGCCCTGAATGACGGGATGAGCGGCCCCGACGATCCCTGGCTGGCGCTTGGCGCCGCCAGCCGTCTGCTCGGCGTATCTGCGGACACCCTGCGCCGATGGTCCGACAGCGGGCGGGTCGAGAGCTTCATCACGCCCGGCGGGCACCGGCGTTTCCTACGGTCGAGTCTGGAGGCCGTGATCAACGCTCCGCGGCGCCAGCGCTACGGGGTCGAACGGTTGACCGGCTCGGCGGGCACCATCTCCGGCGAGATCCATCGGCGCATGGCACGCGGCGGGATTGCCGGGCAGCCGTGGCACGCTCGCCTCAACGCCGAGCAGCGCGCCGACTTCCGGCGCTGGGGGCAGCGCACCTTCAACCTGGTGCTTGAGTACGTGGCTGCGGGCAAGCGTGCGGAGCGGGCGCTCCTGCTAAGCGAGGCTGAAAAGATGGGCGCCCTGTATGGCTCCGAGGCATCCAGGGCGGGGCTATCGCTGGCCGAAGCGCTGGAGGCATTCCTCTTCTACCGCACACCGGTGCTGGAGGCGATCGGGGCGCACCTGAGCCGCCGGGGCGCCGAGCTGGCGGACCTGACCGCCGCCTACCGGGAAGGGACCGCCGCCATCGACGGCGTGCTCACCGCCCTGGTCGGCTCGTACCGCGAAGTCGGCTACTCCACCAGGTAGAGGTCGGTGCTGGTCGTGTTCAGGCGCTCGCCGCCGGCTTCGGTGCAGACCACGATGTCCTCGATCCGCGCTCCCCACTGGCCGGCCAGGTAGATCCCCGGCTCCACGCTGAACGTGTCGCCCGCACGTAGTGGCTCCGCGTTGCTCTCGACGATGTACGGCTCCTCGTGGGTCTCCATTCCGATCCCGTGTCCGGTGCGATGGAAGAAGTGTTCCGCATAGCCCGCCTCGTCGATGATCCGGCGCGCGGCGCGATCGATCTCCCGCGCCGGCACACCCGGCGCCACCGCCGCGCAGGCCGCCGCCTGGGCCTGGCGCAGTACCTCGTAGAGCGCCACGAAATCAGGCGGCGGCTCTCCGACGAACGCGGTGCGGGTGGTGTCAGAGCAGTAGCCGTCACGCGTGCCGCCGATGTCGAGAACCACCACGTCGCCTGCCCCGACCACCCGGTCTCCGGGCGCGTGGTGCGGGCTGGCCGAATTGGGCCCGGAGCCCACGATCGCGAAATCGGCACTGTGGTGGCCGGCGGCCAGCAGCAGCTCGTTGATGCGTCGGCTCAGCTCGGCTTCCGTGCGACCGGAAAAGCGCTCCGCGGTGATGGCCAGCATCGCGGCGTCCGCAGCGGCGGCAACCGTGCGCAGCCGCTGCACCTCGGCTGCCTCCTTGATCCGGCGCAGCGCGCTCATGGTCGGGCCGGCCTCGACGAGCTCGGCCGGATCGAGCAGCGCCCCCAGGCGCAGCGCAAAGCGGGCCCACATCTGGTCCTGCAGGCCCACCCGCAGGGCGCCGGGCAGCCGGCACCCACCAGGCGGAAGGGATCATCGGTCTCATCCCAAGTGACGATCTCCAGCCTGTCTGCCACGCGACCGATCTCGTGGCGAGCAAGCGGCTCCTCGAGGCGCGGCAGCACCAGCGCAGGGGCGCCGCTGGCGGGGAGGACCAGGCAGGTCAGACGCTCCAGCTCGGGCGGGCGGTAGCCGAGCAGGTACGCGTAGTCCGGCGATGGTGTGATCAGCAGCGCGTCAAGGTCTCGCGCTGCGGCCTCCGCGGCGGCATGCTCCAGGCGGGCGGCGTAGACCTCGGGCGCGAACCGGGCGCTGGCGGTGGAGATGAGGGCCATCGCCGACAGGTTACCCGATCGTCAGCGGCACCTCGAAGGACTGTCCACCGTGGATGCGCCAGGCACGCAGTGCCCGCTCCGGTGGTGCATCGGCCTCGCTCAGCGAGGCCAGCAGGTAGAAGGGGTCGGGGTACATGGCCGCGCGGCGGTCGGTCGCGGAGGGGACGCCCGGCGAGCGGGTGTGCGAATGGAAAATGGCGACCAGTTCCTCTCCCGCCTCCTCGATGTCGAACGTGATGCGCACCAGGTCGTCGGGGTGGACGTTGTAACGCAGCGGACTCTGCTCCCCGTTGCGAGCCGGGTGGTAACGGGTTGCCTGTCCAAGGGCAAGCGATCCGGAGAGCAGGGCGCACGCCTCGTTCGGCAGTTCGGCGCGGGCCTGGGTCAGCAGTGCCTCGGCGATGGCGCGAGGCAGGGTGAGCCCGCTCACCACAGGAGCGACCCTTCAAGCTCCCCCTCGAGTTCGTCGAGATCGCGCGTCCACAGCTCCGACGAAAGGTACTTCCACCCACCGTCAGCCAGCAGCACGACGACGTTGCCGTGATCCATCTCGCCGGCGACCCGAAGCGCCACGCTGATCGCGGCACCGCAGGACAGCCCGGCAAAGATGCCCGCCTGGCGCATCAGTCCGCGCAGGCCCACCACGGCGTCGCGGTTGCTGACCAGGTACCGATCGTCGAGCACGGACTGGTCCAGCACGGGGGGAATGAAGCCCTCCTCCAGCGAGCGAAGACCCTGCACCAGCTCGCCGGGCAGCGGTTCGGCGGCGATCACCCGGACGCCGGGGCGCGCACGTTTCAGGAAGCGGCCGACCCCCGTAAGCGTCCCTCCGGTGCCGAGCCCGGCCACGAAGCAGTCGACCTCCGGGACGGCGGCCAGGATCTCCGGACCGGTCGTCTCCTCGTGCGCACGTGGATTCGCCGGGTTGCCGTACTGGAACGGCATGAAAAGGGTCTGGTCGGCGGCCGCGAGCTCCCGGGCCACGCGAATCGCGCCGTTCGAGCCCTCCTCCCCGGGCGAGAACACGATTTCGGCCCGATACAGGCGCAGCAACTGCGCCCGTTCCGGCGTGGTGTTGTCCGGCATGACGATGCGCACCGGGTGGCCGAGCAATGCCCCGACCAGCGCCAGGCTGATCCCGGTGTTGCCCGAGGAGGGCTCCAGGATCGTCTGTCCGGGGTGCAACGCCCCCGATGCCAGCGCATCCAGCACCATGGCGCGAGCGATCCGATCCTTGACCGATCCGGTCGGATTCGCCCCTTCGAGCTTGGCGAAGAGGCGCACCCCCGGCGGTGCAAGGCGCCGCAACTCGACCATCGGCGTGCTGCCGATCGCGTCCAGCAGATCGCCGGAGACGCCGCCGGCCGATGCGGCGGTCGACATCGGGCTAGCGCGCCCCTCCGGCCATCGCCGGCAGCAGGATCAACGTGTCATCGGGGGCAACCGACGTCTCCAGGCCGTCCCGATAGCGAACATCGCGGTCGTTGAGGTAGACGTTCACAAACGGGCTGAGGTGGCCCTCCTCGGTCAGCCGCGTGCCCAACGCCGGGTACTGTGCGAACAGGTCATCGAGCAGCTCGGCCACCGTGGTGCCCGAGGCGCTGACCGTGCGGGCACCGCCCACTGTCTCGCGCAGGACCGGCGGGATTCGGATCGTGCTCACGGCCGGACCTGACGACACCGCAACCTGCGGCGCGTGCGCCCCCGTGAAATCATCGGATCGTTCCTTCCCCGCAGGCTGGACAGGCCGGATCACGCCAGACCCGCACCTCGCTGAACTCGGTGGTCATCGCGTCGAACATGAGCAGCCGTCCGGCAAGGGTCTCCCCGACACCCAGGATCAGCTTGAAGACCTCGTTGGCCTGGATCAGGCCGGCGATCCCAGGGAGCACGCCGAGCACCCCTGCCACGGCACAGGCGGGGGCCAGCTCATCGGGCGGCTGGGTCGGATACATGCAGCGGTAGCAAGGCCCCTCGAACGGCACGAAGGTGGTGACCTGGCCGTCCCAGCGGTAGATGGATCCGTGGACCACCGGCTTGCGGAGCCGTACCGCCGCGTCGTTGAGAACGTAGCGTGTGTCGAAGTTGTCGGTCCCATCGACGATGACGTCGTAGGCGCCGATCAGCGACTCCACGTTCTCCGCCGACAGGCGGACCCGGTGCTCGATCACGTGCGTCTCCGGATTCAGCGCCGCCAGGGTCAGGCGGGCGCTCTCGGTCTTGGGCATCCCGATCCGGTCGGCGGTGTGCAGCACCTGGCGTTGCAGGTTGCTCTCGTCAACCACGTCATCGTCGACCAGGCCGATAGTGCCGATCCCCGATGCCGCCAGGTAGAGCGCCACCGGCGACCCGAGTCCGCCGGCTCCGATCAGCAGCACCCTGGCGTCGAGCAGCTTGCGCTGGCCGGCCTGCCCGATCTCGGGAATCAGCAGCTGGCGGCTGTAGCGTCGCTGCTGGCCGGGGGTGAGC
>JAYUGK010000262.1:0-10589 GCA_043738415.1 Chloroflexota bacterium
TACCTCCAGCATCGGGGCGACCTGCTTGGCCAGCCGGGCGCGGACGACCTCGGCGCGGTCGTCGTCGCGCTGGACCAGTGGCGTGCCATCCCGATCGCACAGACCGGGCGCCCGTGGAGACTCCCCGGCGAGGTGGTACGGGGTCCCGCAGGTCGGGCACACGCGCCGACCCGCCACCCGGGCCACCAGCTCTTCGAGCGGCACCTCGATCGAGATCACGCGCTCGATCGACTCGCCACGGGCGGCAAGCATGGCGTCGAGCGCCTGTGCCTGGGTCACGGTGCGCGGGAAGCCATCGAGGATGGCACCGCGGGCCGCGGCGGGCCGCGCCAGCTCCTCCATGAACATGTCGATGGTGATCTCGTCGGGAACGAGCTCGCCGCGCTCCATGTAGGAGCGGGCCCTCTCACCGAGCGGCGATCCATCGCGCAGCGCCTGCCGGAAGATATTCCCCGACGCCAGGTGGACCAGCCCGAGGCGATCGCTGAGGGTCGCCGCCTGGGTCCCCTTGCCGGCGCCAACCGATCCCACCAGGAGCAGGATCAGCCGCCCGCCCGGTGCGGCCGCCGGGGCGGGGCCCGCATCCATCACCGGATGAAGCCCTCGTAGTGGCGCATCAGCATCTGGGCCTCGAGCTGCTTCATCGTCTCGACGACCACGCTGACGACGATCAGGATGCTCGTGCCGCCCAGCTGCAGCCCCTGAGTGCCCGGGATGAGGCTGGCCACGATGAGCGGCAGGACGGCAAGCGACGCGAGGAAGAGCGCTCCGCCCAGGGTGATCCGATTGGTCACCCGGCTGAGAAACTCCTCGGTCGGCTTGCCGGGCCGGATGCCGGGGATGAACCCGCCGTTCTTGCGCAGGAAATCGGCCGTCTGGTCAGGACGAAACTG
This sequence comes from Chloroflexota bacterium, assembly GCA_043738415.1. GTDB lineage: Bacteria > Chloroflexota > Limnocylindria > QHBO01 > QHBO01 > CF-167. Next base: position 894 of record JAYUGK010000262.1, read on the forward strand.
GAAGGCGGTGTAGAAGTAGGTGAAGAAGACGACCAGCACGAAGTACAGGACGCCGTAGACCAGCACGTTGTTCTGGCTCAGGTTCTGCACCACGAAGTTGGCCGCTCCCTTGACCCAGGCGATCGTCGAAGCGGTGAAGTACTGGGCGATCTGCGCGGGAAAGAGCAGGATGCTGATCGCGAAGATGATCGGGATGACGCCGGCCATCGTCACCTTGAGCGGCAGATACTGCGTTTGCCCCTGGTACATGCGCCGACCGCGAACGCGACTGGCGTACTGCACCGGGATGCGGCGCTGCCCCTCGTTGATGAAGACCACGCCGGCGATCACGATCACTGCGATCACGATGAACGGCAGGATCTTGAGGATGCCATCCGGCCCGGTGATGATCGGCGCCGCGCGGTGCGGGATGCGCCCGACGATCCCGGCGAAGATGATGAAGCTGATCCCATTGCCCAGACCGCGCTCGCTGATCAGCTCGCCGAGCCACATCAATAGGATGGTGCCGGCGGTGAACGACACCAGCAGCGCCAGGGTCTGGAAGCTGAACAGTGGCGAGGCCGGGATGACCCCGTTTGCCGACAGCAGGACGGAGAAGCCGTAGCCCTGCGCGAAGGCCATCGGCACCGTCAGCAGACGGGTGTACTGGTTGATCCGATTGCGGCCGTATTCGCCTTCACGGGCCAGCTCGCCGAGGCTCGGGATGACCCCCTGCATGAGTTGCATGATGATGCTGGCGTTGATATAGGGGTTCACCCCCATGCCGATGATCGAGGCCGTCGCCAGCCCGCCTCCGGAGAACAGATCGAGCAGCCCCAGCAGCTGGTTCGAGTTGAACAGGGTGGCCAGTCGCGCCTGGTCGACGTTGGGGACCGGGACGTTGGTCAGGACACGGAACAGGAGCAGGATCCCCAGCGTGAAGAGGATCTTGCGCCGGATGTCGGGCGCCCGGAAGGCGGTGACCAGGGATTCGATCACCTAGGACTCGCTCTCGCTCTCTTCGCCTTCGGCGACCGCTTCGGCGACCGCTTCGGCCGTGGCCTCCGGCTCTGCGATGGCCTCCGGCTCGACGGTTACTGCGGGCTCGTCGGGCACGAACTCGATCGGCATCCCCTCGGGCCAGCTGATCAGCTGCGCCGTGCTCCCCGCGCCGGCAAGCTTCTCGAGTGCGGAACGGGTGAAGGCATGGGCATGGATCGTCACGCCGCGTGGCGCCTCCCCACCGCCGAGGATCTTCACCGGCATCGGTCGCGTCTTCTGGTCCCGCAACAGCTGGTCGTGACGCAGCACGTCAGGGGTGATCAGGGTCCCGGCGGCGGCCTCGGTCAGGCGCCCCAGGTTGATCGCCGCGTATTCGACGCGGAAACGGTTCTTGAAGCCGTGGAGCTTGGGTGTTCGGATGTGGAGCGGCGTCTGGCCACCCTCGAACCAGCCCGGGATGCCGCTGCCGGCTCGGGACTTCTGGCCCTTGGTGCCGCGGCCGGCGGTCTTGCCGCGCCCTGACCCGTGGCCACGCCCGACGCGGCGCGACGGCTTGTGGGAGCCGGGGTTCGGCTGCAGATCGTGAAGCTTCATGCCTCCACCTCTCCCGTGGGTTCCCGCACGGTCACCAGGAAGGCGACTCGGCGGATCATGCCGCGGTTCACCGGGCTGTCGACGATCTCGACGGTCTCGTTGAGCCGATGCAGCCCGAGCGCGCGAATCGTCCCGCGTGCGCCCGCCCGATGCCCGATCGTCGACTTCACCCAGGTCACCTTCAACATCGGGGCAGCGGCATCGGCCGCGCGTCGGCTACCTGCCACGACCGCCTCCTCCGGGGAAGGCGGGCGCGGGCCGCTCCACGTACTCGTGCGGGCGGCGAGCCGCCTCCGCGGCGCGCTTGCCGATCAGCTGCTCGGCCGTGCGGCCACGATTGGCTGCCAGCTCGTCCAGCGATCGGAGCCCCTGGAGACACTTGATGGTGGCAGAGACGACGTTAACCGGATTGTTGCTGCCCATCGACTTGCTGAGCAGGTCGCGAATGCCGGTCGCCTCGACGACCGCGCGCACCGAGCCACCGGCGATGACCCCGGTCCCCGCGGAGGCCGGCTTGAGCAGGACGCTGCTGGCGCCGAAGTCACGCTGGATCTGGTGCGGGATGGTCGAGCCGACCAGGGGCACCCGGATCAGGTGCTTCTTGGCATCCTCGACGCCCTTGCGGATCGCCTCGGGCACCTCGCCCGCCTTGCCAAGGCCGGCGCCCACGATTCCGTTACGGTCGCCGACCACCACCACGGCGCTGAAGCTGAAGCGCCGGCCACCCTTCACCACCTTGGCGACGCGGTTGATCTGAACGACCTTCTCTTCCAGGTTGAGCTTCGCCGGATCGATTCGAGCCATCGGTTCCTCCGCTACAGGTCGAGGCCGCCCTCGCGGGCGCCCTCGGCGAGCGAGCGAACCCGCCCGTGATATCGGTATCCGCCGCGATCCAGCACCACGGCGCTGACCCCGGCCACACGGGCACGCTCCGCGACGGCGCGGCCGACCGAGCGAGCCGCGTCAAGCTTGCCGCTGCCGACGGCCAGGGACGGCTCACGACTCGAGGCAGCGGCCAGGGTGTTGCCACTGCTGTCGTCGATCACCTGGGCGTAGATGTACTTCGCGCTGCGGAAGACCGACAGGCGCGGACGCTCCGGGCTGCCCTCGATCCGCAGCCGAAGCCGCGCATGACGCTTGCGACGCAGCTCGTCGCGAGATTTCTGCTTGATCATGGTTACTTGGCGCCTCCGACCTTACCGGCCTTGCCGGCCTTGCGCACGACCTGCTCGCCGGCGTACCGAATGCCCTTGCCCTTGTAGGGCTCGGGCTTGCGACGCGCACGGATGTAGGCGGCGGTCTGCCCGACCAGCTCCTTGTCGGCCCCGAAGACCGCGAGCCTAGTCGGCGTCTCGAGCAGGAAGCTGATCCCCTCGGGGGGGCTGACCACGACCGGGTGGGAATAGCCGAGCGCAAGCACCAGCGTGGTGTCCTGCAGCTGCGCACGGTAGCCGACTCCATTGATCTCGAGCGCCTTGGTGAAACCCGTCGTGACCCCGGTCACCATGTTGGCCACCAGGGAGCGAGTCAGGCCATGCAGCGCCCGATGCCGGGGCTCGTCGGTGGGGCGCACCACCCGCAGCGACCCATCCGCCCGCTCGACCGACATTTCCGGGTGGATCTGCCGCTCGAGGACGCCGAGAGGACCGCGGACGCGGATCAGGCTCCCCTCCTGGATCACCTCCACACCAGCCGGGAGCGCGATCGGCATTCGACCGATTCGTGACATAGCGTTCGCTCCTTACCAGACGTAACAGAGGACCTCGCCACCGAGATTCAACTTCCGGGCCTGCTGCCCGGTCATGATCCCGTGGGAGGTGGAGAGGATGGCCAGGCCGAGCCCGCCGAGAACGCGGGGGATCTCGGTCTTGCGCGCGTAGACCCGAAGGCCCGGCTTGCTGATGCGCTTGATGCCGCTGACCACCGGGGTGCGGCCCTCGACGTACTTCAACTGCACGTTGAGCACCTCCTGGATGCCGTCCTGGGCGGTGCCGTACGACTCGATGAATCCCTCTTCAGCAAGGATCCGCGCGATCTCACGCTTCACCCGCGACGACGGAAGGGTCAGCTCTCGATGCCGCGCCGAGCTCGCATTGCGGATGCGGGTCAGCATGTCGGCGATCGGGTCGGTTACGTTCATCTGGTGTTCTTGTCTCCTCGGCGGTGGTTCGCGCCGCTATGGCGGTTGGCGCCTGCCGCTGATGTGGCCGCCGCAGGGCGGCCGATGCTTCTCGAGCTACCAGCTCGACTTGGTGACTCCCGGCAGCTGACCTTCGAGGGCCCGCTCCCGGAAGCAGATCCGGCACATCCCGAAGCGCCGCATGAAGCCGCGCGGACGTCCACAGATGCCACACCGGTTGTGCTGCTGGACCTCAAAGCGAGGCTTGCGCGCCGCCTTGGCGATCATCGACTTCTTGGCCATCTTGTTGATCCCCTGCTAGCTGGCCTGGAACGGCATGCCGAGGAGTTCCAGGAGCTTGTGCCCCTCCTCGTCGGTCCTGGCGGTGGTGACGATGCTGATCTCCATGCCACGCAGGCGGTCGATCTTGTCGTAGTCGATCTCGGGGAAGACGAGCTGCTCCCGCAGCCCGACCGTGAAGTTGCCACGCCCGTCGAACGAGCGGGGCGTGATCCCCCGAAAGTCGCGGATACGCGGCAGCGCCAGCCGCATGGTGCGTTCGAGGAAGTCGTACATGCGCTGACCGCGCAGCGTGACCTTGGCCCCGATCGGCATGCCGGTTCGCAGGCGGAATTGCGCGATCGAGCGCTTGGCACGCGTGACAATCGGCTTCTGACCGGTGATCAGGGTGAGATCGTGCACGGCGGCGTCGAGCGCTTTGGCGTTCTGGATCGCCTCGCCGAGGCCGATGTTAACCACCACCTTGTCGAGACGCGGGATCTGCATCGGGTTGGTATAGGCGAACTGGCGCTGCAGTGCCGGCACCGCCTCCGCCTGGTAGCGGAGGCGCAGGCCGGTCGGCCCTGCTGGTGCCTTGACCACCGGGGCTTCGGCCTCCGACCGCGCAGCGCGCGGGGCCTTTGGCTTGACCCCGGCCTTCACCGCAACCTTCGGGGCGGCCCTGGGGGCCGCCTTGGCCTTCACGGGCGCCTTGGCCTTGGCCTTCGACTCGGGGCTCACTTGCCCGCCTCGATCTGCTCGCCGCACTGCTTGCAGACCCGGGCGTGATGCGACTGCCCTTCGAGCAGTTGGTGCGCGACGCGGGTCGGCTGATCGCAGCGCGGGCAGACGATCTGGACGTTGCTGACGTGCAGCGGAACCGGCAGGTCCAGGATCCCGGCCTGCTGCGTTCGGGTCTTGGGTCGCTGGTGTCGCTTCGCCATGTTGATCCCCGGGATCACAACGCCGAGTCCGCGCTTGGTGAGTTCCACGCGCTCCACCGTCCCGCGCTTGCCGCGGTCCTTGCCGGCCAGTACCACGATGGTGTCGCCCTTCCGAATATTCATCTACAGCACCTCCGGGGCGAGCGACACGATCTTCATGTAGTTGCGCTCGCGCAGCTCGCGGGCGACGGGCCCGAAGATGCGCGTCCCGCGCGGGCTGCCCTGTGGAGTGATCAGCACCGCCGCGTTCTCGTCAAAGCGGATGTGGCTGCCGTCGGCGCGGCCGTACTCCTTGGTGGTGCGCACGATGACGGCCTTGACCACGTCGCCCTTCTTCACCCCGGTGTTCGGCAGCGCCTGCTTGACGCTGGCCACGATCACGTCGCCGACCTCGGCGGTATCGGCGCCCGAGCGACCGATCACCGTGATGCACATCAGCTCGCGCGCGCCGCTGTTGTCGGCCACCCGCAGACGGGTGTACTGGCGGATCATGCGGTGTCCTCCATCTCCTGACCGGAGCCGCGGGCGACGACCTCGACCAGGCGCCAGCGCTTCTCGCGGGAGAGCGGACGACTCTCCTCGATGCGCACCGTGTCACCGACCCGCGCCGAGTTCTCGGGATCGTGGGCCTTGAACTTGCTCGAGAGACGGACCACCCGCTTGTAGATGGGGTGACGACGCAGCCGCTCCACGCTGACCACGACCGTCTTGTCCATCTTGTCGGAGACGACCCGTCCCACCTTTGTTCGTCGTTTGCCTTCCATCAGCTTGCCTTCTCGGCGTCAGCCGCCGCGGCTACCGCGGCGTGCTGTCGTTCCGTCATGACGGTGAGGATGCGAGCGATCCGCTTCCGGGTCGCGGGCAGCCTGCTGTAGTTCTTCTCCTGCCGGGTGGCCAGGTCGAAACGGATCTTCCAGAGCTCCCGCTTGCCGTCCAGCAGTGCCGCCTCCAGATCGTGGTCGGAGAGGGTGCGGATCTCACTGAGGTCCATGTTCAAATCCCTCCTTGATCACGAACTTGGTCTGAATGGGGAGCTTGTGACTGGCCAGGCGCATCGCCTCGCGGGCGACGATCTCGGTCACGCCCGACATCTCGAACATGACCCGTCCGGGCTTCACCACCGCGACCCAGTGATCGGGTGCGCCCTTGCCGGATCCCATCCGGACCTCCGCCGGCTTCTTCGTCACCGGCTTGTCGGGGAAGACGCGGATCCAGATCCGGCCACCGCGCTTGATGTGGTGGGTCATCGCTCGGCGGGCCGCCTCGATCTGGCGGCTGGTGAGCCAGCAGACCTCCTCGGCCATCAGCCCGAACTCGCCAAAGCTGACGGTCGTGCCGCCCTTGGCCATCCCGGAACGACGGCCACGCTGCACCTTGCGGTGCTTCACGCGCTTGGGCATCAACATCGCTCAGGCCTCCTCGCGCGCGGTTGCGGAGGCGGCGCTGGTGCCCGCGCCGGAGGTCGCCGGGGTGCGGGGTCGGCTGCGGGTGGGACGCTCGCGAGCCTGGCGCGGCTCTGTCCGCGCCGACCCGGGGCGGTCGCCCAGCTGGTCGCCGCGGTAGACCCAGACCTTGACGCCGATGCGCCCGTAGGTGGTCCGTGCGTGCACCAAGCCGTAGCTGATGTCCGCGCGCAGCGTGCCGAGCGGAATGCGGCCTTCCTTGTCCCACTCGGTGCGGCTCATCTCGGCGCCGCCGAGGCGGCCGGAGACCTGGATCTTGACGCCCTTGGCGCCGGCCTTGATGGTGCGCTGCACGGTCTGCTTGACGGCCTTGCGGAAGGCGATCCGGCGCTCGAGCTGACCGGCCACGTTCTGGGCCACCAGGACCGCGTCCAGCTCCGGCTGCAGGATCTCCTTGATCTCGAGCTTGACCTTCTTGTCGGTCAGCTTGCCGATGGAGGTGCGCAGCAGCTCGACGTTCGCCCCACCCTTGCCGATCACGATCCCCGGCTTGGCAGAGTGCACCGTCACGGTGACGTGGTTGATGCCGCGCTCGATCTCGACCTGGCTGACGCTGGCATTGGCCAGCTGCTTGCCGACCAGCTGGCGGATCCGCATGTCCTCGCCGACCAGGGTGGCGTAGTCGCGATCCGCGTACCACTTGGCCAGCCACGGCTTGTTGATGCCGATGCGGAAGCCGTAGGGGTGAACCTTGTGACCCATCAGGACTCCTCTTGGTTCGCCACGGCGATGGTGATGTGGCTGGTCCGCTTCAGGATGCTGAAGGTGCGACCCTGGGCCCGCGGTCGAAACCGCTTGAGGGTCGGCCCTTCGTCGGCCGTCGCGCTGACGATGCGAAGCTCGTCGGCCGACAGGCTGAAGTTGTTCTCCGCGTTGGCGGTGGCGCTCTTCAGCACCTTGGCGACGTCGCGCGCGGCGGCGTTGGGCAGGAAGCGGAGGATGGCCGCGGCCTCCTCGACCGGCCTGCCGTTGATCAGATCGGTCACCAGGCGCACCTTGCGCGAGCTGATCCGGATGTACCGAGCGGTTGCGGTGACGCGCATCAATACGCTCCTACTTCAACGCCGTGGAACGATCGGTGGCCTTGCCGTGGCCACGGTAGTGACGCGTCGGGGCGAACTCGCCGAGCCGGTGCCCGACCATGTTCTCGGTGACGAAGACCGGGACGTGCCGCCTGCCGTCGTGGACGGCGATGGTGTGCCCGATCATGGCCGGGAAGATCACGCTGGGGCGCGACCAGGTCTTGAGCACCTTGCGCTCGTTGTGCTTGTTCATCTCGTCGATGCGGCCGAGCAGGCGCGCGTCGACGAAGGGTCCCTTCTTGACGGAACGACTCATCGAGCTCTCCTAACCCCTTCCGAACCGACGCCGGACGATCATCTTGCCGGTGGTCTTGTTCTTCCTGGTGCGCAGGCCCATGGCGGGCTTGCCCCATGGCGTCTTGGGCGGCATGCCGGTCGGCGACTTGCCCTCGCCGCCACCATGCGGATGGTCACGCGGGTTCATGGCCACGCCGCGCACCTCGGGCCGCCTGCCCATGTGGCGGCTGCGTCCCGCCTTGCCGATCTTCTGGTTCTCATGGTCCAGGTTGCCGACCTGGCCGACGGTGGCCATGCAGGCGGCGCGCACGCGACGAACCTCGCCGGACGGCAGCCTGATGGTGGCCAGCTCACCCTCCTTGGCGAGCAGCTGCGCGCTGGTGCCGGCGCTGCGCACGATCTGGCCGCCTCGTCCGGCGACCATCTCGATGTTGTGAATCTGGGTCCCCAGCGGGATCCCGGATAGCGGCAGGGCATTGCCGACCCGCGCCTCGACCTCTGGTCCTGAGGCAACCACGTCACCCACCCCAAGGCCGTGGGGCAGCAGCATGTAGCGCTTCTCGCCGTCGGCGTAGTGCAGCAGGCCGATGCGGGCGGAGCGGTTCGGGTCGTACTCGACGGTGGCGATGGTGGCCGGTACGCCGAACTTGTCGCGCTTCCAGTCGATGACGCGGTACAGGCGCTTGTGGCCTGCGCCCTGGTGGCGCACGGTCATCTTGCCCTGGTTGTTGCGTCCTGCCTGGCGCACCAGGCGCTCGGTCAGCGGCTTGTGCGACTCGTCGGTGGTGATCTCGTCGAAGGTCGAGCGAGTCATCTGCCGAAGCCCGGGGCTGGTGGGTCGATACTTGCGCAACGGCATCGTCTTACACGGCCTCGAAGAGTTCGATCTTCTGGTCGGCGCCGATCGTGACGATCGCCTTGCGCCAGCCAGGAACCATGCCCAGGGTCCGGCGTCCGCGCCGCTTCTCCTTGGGCTTGACGGTCAGCACGCGCACGCCGAGCACGGTGACGTTGAAGGCCTCTTCGACGGCGGCTTTGATCTGGAACTTGTTGGCGGTGCGTGCGACCGCGAAGGTGTAGTTATGGCGCTCCGTCTCGGCCACGCTCTTCTCGCTGATCACCGGGCGGATCAGGATGTCATGCACGTTGGACGCGGTCATGCGTAGATCTCCTGCGCTCGGTCAAGCGCGGCGCGGGTGAAGACGATGGTATCGGCCTCGAGCAGGTCCACCACGTTGAGGGCATCGGCCAGCAGAACGCGGACCTCGCGGAGGTTCCGACACGAACGCTCGACGATGATGTCGCGAGCCGGCAGGACGACGAGCACCTTGCCCTCCGCGTTCCAGCCGGCGAGGAGTTCGGCGAAGGCCTTGGTGCCGATCTCGGGCATGTCGAATCCCTCGACCAGCCGCAGCGCGCCGTCCGCCGCCTTGGCCGACAGCACGCCCTTCAGCGCGGCCCGCCGCATCTTGGCCGGCATCCGCTGCTCGTAGCTGCGCGGGTGCGGTCCGAAGACGACCCCACCGCCCTTCCAGTGCGGTGCCGAACGGGTGCCCTGGCGGGCCCGGCCGGTTCCCTTCTGGGCCCACGGCTTGCGTCCGGCTCCGCGGACCTGGCCGCGGGTGAGCGTGTCGGCGGTGCCGATCCGCTGTCCGGCCAGCTGGCGCAGCACGGCCTGGTGGATCAGGGCCTCGTTGATCGGGGCCGCGAAGAGCGATTCGGGCAGTTCGATCTTGGCGGCCGGCTTCTTTGCCATGGTTACTTCGCCTTCCGGACGAGCAGCACGGTGTTGCGGGCGCCGGGTACCGCGCCCTTGACCAGGATCAGGTTTCGCTCGACGTCCACGCGGATGACGGTGAGCTTCTTGACGGTCACCCGCTCGTCGCCCATGTGTCCGCCCATGCGTGTTCCGAGGAAGACGCGTCCCGGAGTCGTCCCGGCGCCGATCGAGCCGGGCTGCCGGATGTTGGTCGAGCCGTGGGTCTTGGGACCGCGCT
>JAYUGK010000263.1:0-3769 GCA_043738415.1 Chloroflexota bacterium
ACCTGGTCGACGGCCACGACCCGGCGCCGCTGACCAGCAGCGGCCTGGCACGCAGCGCGGAGTGGCTCGGCGCGCCGCAGGTCTGGGTGCCGTGACCCCCATCGTCAACCCGATCGGCGTCGAGCTCGACGAGACCGCCCGCCGCATGCGCATCCGCTGGGATGACGGCCACCTGGGCGAGTGGAACTGGCTGCCGCTGCGTCGCGCCTGTCCGTGCGCCCTGTGCGCCGGCGAGGGGAATCTGCCCGGCGTCGTCAGCCTGGAGACCTACTTCACCCCGCAGCAGACCACCGTCGAGCGAGTGAAATGGATCGGCCGATACGCCCTGGCGCCGATCTGGGCCGATGGCCACGACACCGGCCTGTTCACCTACACCAAGCTGCGCGACATGTGCGAATGCGACGAGCACGGCGGAGCCCGATGACTTCGTCTGCTGGCCTGAGTTGCGGCTTCACCCTGGCGCTCGGCGGTGGCGGGGGTCGCGGCTGGGCGCACATTGGCGTGGCGCGCGCCCTCGACGAGGCCGGTCTCCGCCCTGGTGCGATCGTGGGCACCAGCATGGGCGCCATCGTGGGCGCCGGGATGGCTGCCGGCGTGACGGCGCGCGAGATGGAACGACTGGCCGGTGAGATCTCGGTGTTTCGGGTGGTCGGCCGTGGCGCACATTTCGCCCTCTTCGACCCACGACCTCTGCTCGAGCGCCTGCGGCCGGTCCTGCGCGATCCGTTGATCGAAGAGCTGCCGCTCCCGCTGGCGGTGTCTGCCTTTGACCTCGTCGCCGGACGACCTGCGGCGATCACCTCGGGTCGGCTTTTCGACGCGCTGCAGCGAAGCATCGCGGTGCCCCTCCTCTTCCCGCCAACTGCCGCGGACGGCGGCGTCTGGTGCGACGCCGGCCCCTGGGAGGCGGTGCCGGTCAGCCTCGCCCGCAGCTTCTCCGCCGCGCCGGTGATCGGTGTCTGGATCGACACCCCCAAGCCAGGCCTCCTCGCCGCGCCGGCCGTCGCCGCACTCCTCCGCGGTCTGGGCGAGCGGTTGGGGACGGGCGACGCAGCCGACCGGCTCACCGCCCGCCGCTATCTCGCCCTGCTGGCAACCCGTTGGGCAGACCCCGTGCATGCGGAGGCACCGGACCTGCTGATCCGGCCCCGGCTGGGGCGGACGCCGTCCTGGCAGTTTGCCAGCGTGGGGCGGATGGTCGAGCTCGGCTATCGCGACGCCCGGGCCGCGATCCTGGAGGCCGGGCTGAGCGCCGAGCGTCATGCCGCCTGACGGGGCGCCGGGCGGTGGCCTGCTCCTGGTCCATGCGCATCCCGATGACGAGTGCTTCGCCACCGGCGGGCTGATCGCGCGCTCGGTCGCCGAAGGGCGACGCGTGGACCTCGTCGTGTGCACCGGCGGCGAGGAGGGGGAGATCCACGATCCCGACCTCGATGCGTCGGAAGCGCGCCCGCGCATGCGGGAGATCCGCAGCGGGGAGCTGGAGTGCGCGGTCGCCTCGCTACGGGGCAGCGGCCCGGGCGAGCTGCATCTGCATCGGCTCGGTTACCGCGACAGCGGCATGATCGACACGCCGCCGAACAGCCATCCCGAGGCGTTCTGGGGGGCCGACCTGGAGGAGGCGACCGGCCGCCTGGTGCCGATCATCCGCGCTGCCCGCCCGGCCGTGATGGTCACCTATGACGCCAACGGCAACTATGGGCATCCCGACCACATCCAGGCACACCGGGTCGCGGTCGCCGCCTTCCAGGCCGCGGCCGACCACTCGCGCTTTCCTGCCGCCGGCAAGCCGCACGGCGTCGCCAAATTCCACGAGATCGCCTTCAATCGTGACCGCTGGTTCGCGCTGATGGGCGAGATGAAGGCGCGCGGCATCAAGCTCCCCTGGGACTTCGACGCCGATGTCCTTGCCGGCATGCCCCAGGACCTCAACCCGTCCAATGTCGAGGCGGCCCGCCAGGTCGCCGAGCAGCTCGAGGCGGGAGAGGAGCCAGCCTCCTTCGGCACCCCCGAGGCCCTGGTCACCACCTTCGTGGAGGTTGGCTCGTACGCCGACGCCAAGCGCGCCGCCATGGACTGCCACCGCACCCAGCGCCAGGATTTCGGCTGGATGCTGGACCTGCCCGACGACCTCGCCGCCCAGGTCCTGTCGCACGAGTACTTCGTACTGACCCGCTGGCCCGACCGCGGCGTCCCCGACGGCTACCGCGAGACGTCGCTCTTCGAGGGGCTGTAGGACTCCCTACAACCCGGTAGCGGGATCCGTTTGAAGCGGACGATCCCCATCAGGGACCGGTCTCCACGACCAGGACCGGACGGTTCGCCGACTCGCGGCTCGACACGCTCGTCTGGGTCGAGCTGCTGGTGGTGAGCACCAGCGTCAGCGTTCCGCCACTCACCGCCGAGGTGACGTCCATCGAGGCCCACTTCCCAGTGACCAGCGATCCAGAGGTCGCCACTGCGGCCGCGTCATAGGCGGGCGCATTCTGATTTGTGATGCCTGTCTCCGACCATGCGGCGGCGGATCCGCGGTGGACCTGCACCCCGGCCGAGTGGTTCGCATTTGGCAGGAACATGAGCGTGGCCCGGGTGATCGTCCCGCTGATGGCCGAGAGGTCAAAGCGGAGATAGGTCCGCAGAATCGGGCTCCCGTCCTGGCGCAGCACGGTCGACGTGCCGTAATTCGTGGTGGGGCTGTCGGCGCTGACGTAGGAATCCGCGACGGGGGTGATGGTCACCTGCCCGGTTGGGGTGCCAGCCGAAGTTGGCGTTGGGGTCGGGGTTGGCGTTGGCGTTGGGGTCGGGGTGGGAGTGGGGGTCGCCCCCGGGGTACCAGAACCTGCGCCGACGCACGGTTCCGAGCCCGAATCGGTGAACGATCCGCCGGCCTCGGGCACGAACTGCCAGTCGTAGCTCTCGGCATGCAGGCTCAGGCGCAATACGCCATACGTGTTCGTGTTGCGAAGCTCGGAGTTGGCAGCAACATTCGCGATCGAGGTGTGATTGGCCCCGCCGGTCCCGACTACGAACTCCCGGATTCCGGCAACCGGGTCCGGGCCACCGCTCGGATTCTGGCGCGCAAACCGTTCGTAGATGTGGTCATGCCCGGTCAGGACGACGTCGACGCCGGCCGCGTAGAGCTGGACCCAGAACGCGTTTGAATTGGACGAAGCCCGACCGCCTGAGCTGAAGAGGGGGATATGCCAGTACGCGAGGGTGCAGACGGCGGGGTGGCTTGCCAGGTCCGCCGCCAGCCACTTGCCCTGCGGGGACGAGGCGCTGCAGCCCCCTGCGTCGCCGCAGTTCGAGTTGAGCGCGATGAGATGCCAGGCTCCAAGGTCGAAGCTGTAGTAGCCGGCTCCCGGGTTCCCCGCCGCCCCGCCGAAGTAGGCAAAATACCCCGCGGCACCGCCATTGCTCGAATCGCATCCCGTGCCGCCTGAGGTGAGGTACTCGTGGTTGCCGATGGCCGGCCTGGTGATCGCTTTGGCGGCTCCCCAGCTCTGGTCGTAGGAGGCCATGAATGCGCTGAGGCCGCCGCAGTAGTACTGGTTGTCCCCCAGGGGGAGAACGGCCGCCAGATCCGCGGTCAAGAGTGCGGCCGTCTTCTTCTGATGGCAGCTGTTGGTCGTGCCGTCGCCGCCTCGGAAGCTGGAGCTACCCGGGTCGCAGGCGATGTCACCGGCAGCGGCGATGACCGGGTCGGGACCCGGCGCGCCGGCCGAGCGTGCGACGAATGCCAGGGCGAGGGCGAGCGCGAGGGCTGCCG
>JAYUGK010000264.1:0-3720 GCA_043738415.1 Chloroflexota bacterium
ACCACCAGCAGGACCAGCAACGTGACCTCGATCCCCTTGGCGATGTACGCAACGTCGTAGTACGGACCCATTATCGCCCAGCCGATGATGGTCACCAGCGCGTAGCCGAACAGGCCAAGGCGCGGCATCCAGCTGAAGCGCACGACGAGCGGCAGTTTCACCGCGGCGCCGATCAGGATCGCGGCCGCGAGCCCGACGTAGCCAATGGCATTCAGCGTGAACATCAGGCCGCCCAGCGTGGAATGAACATAGGCGGTTGACAGGGTCAGGGCCAGGATCGCAAGGGTGAGAATGGCGCCGTAGGGGGCGCCAGCGCGGCCATCGCGGGTGAGCTCGGACACGATTTGGATTCCTTTCGCATGCTGTGGTGGGGGCGGCGACCCCGGCCGCGAAGGGTATCCGATTTCGGGGCACCCGTGCGCTCGATTGGCAGGCCCTGCGCTATACTCCCGCCCGAACGCGATGACGCGGGAGCAGTAGGCGTCCGCCTCGATCCGCAGCGAGCCGGGAAGGTGCAAGCCGGCGATCGAAAGGGGCCCCGAACTCGCCCGCCGAGCAGCCGTCACAAGCGGCCGGGATGGCGTCCGATAGCAGCGCCGATGAGTGGACCGACGTGGGGTTGTAGCTCAGCTGGGAGAGCACCTGCATGGCATGCAGGGGGTCGGGGGTTCGAGTCCCCCCAGCTCCACCAACCCAATCGGTCAAGTCAGCGTGGTACCGCGAAGGCCCCCCTTCGTCCTGACGATGCGGGGGCTTTGTCGTACGAGGATGACGTGGCCACCATGACGACCAGCAGCCAGGCACGCACGGCCAGTGACGGCCGCCGCTGGACGCTGCGTCCGGCCCGCCCGACCGATTCCCGGGCCCTCTCCCGCCTCTTCTCCGACGTGCGCGCCGAGGGCCGCTGGCTGGTCACCCCGCCGAGCGCCCTGAGCGAGCCTTCGGAGGCGTTCTTCGTGGCCGAGATGATCCGCGAGGCGGGCGGCCTGGCGCTGATCGCCGAAGCCGACGGCGAGGTGGTCGGCAACGTGCTGGTCAGCGTCGAGCGGAGCCTGGTCAGCGATCACGTGGGGACCCTGTCGATCAGCGTGGCCGACGGCTGGCGCGAGGTGGGGATCGGCTCCGCGCTGGTAGCCGCCGCCCAGACCTGGGCCGCCGAGCGCGGCCTGGCCAAGGTGGCGCTGAGCGTCTTTCCGGACAATGCGCGGGCGATCGCGGTCTACGAGCGTGCCGGCTTCGTGCGCGAGGGGCTGCGCCTGCGGCAATTCCGCGCGCCCGGCGGCGGTTTCCGCGACGAGCTGCTGATGGCCTGGTTCCCCGACGCGGAGGCACCCGAATGAGCGAACGAGCGACAGGCCGCTTTGACCCGCACGCCTACGAATCGGGCTGGCGCGAGCGCTGGGAGGCGGATGGACTGCACCACGCGCCCGACGACGACCCGCGCGACAGGTTCTACCTGCTGACCATGTACCCGTACCCATCGGGCGACCTGCATGTCGGCCACTGGTACGCACAGACCGGACCGGACATCGTGGCGCGCATGCGCCGCATGCAGGGATACAACGTGATGCTGCCAATGGGCTTCGACTCGTTCGGCCTGCCGGCGGAGAACGCGGCCATCGACCGCGGCGTGCACCCCGCCATCTGGACCTACGCCAACATCGACCGGATGCGGACCCAGTTCAAGACCATGGGCTGCATGTTCGACTGGTCGCGCGAGGTGATCACCAGCGACCCGGAGTACTACCGCTGGACGCAGTGGCTCTTCGTGCAGTTCTTCAAGGCCGGGCTGGCGTATCGGGCCATGGCTCCGGTCGACTGGTGCCCCAAGGACCAGGTGGTGCTGGCTCGCGAGCAGGTGGAGGGCGCCGATCGACACTGCTGGCGCTGCGGCACGCCGGTCATCAAGCGCGACCTGGAGCAGTGGTTCTTCCGCATCACCCGCTACGCGGACGAGCTGCTCGACTTTTCGAAGATCGACTGGCCGGAGCCGATCCGCCTGATGCAGACCAACTGGATCGGCCGATCGGAGGGCGCCGAGATCAGCTTCGCTCTGGAAGCCGATGGAGTGGCGCCGATCCGCGTCTTCACCACCCGCCCCGACACCCTCTTCGGAGCGACCTTCATGGTGCTGGCGCCGGAGCATCCCGCGGTGGCCGCCCTGACCACGCCCGACCACGCGGCCGAGGTCTCCGCCTACGTGGCCACCGCCCGTCGCGAGACCGAGATCGAGCGGATGAGCACCGAGCGTGAGAGGAACGGGGTCTTCATCGGTTCATTCGCCATCAACCCCATGACCGAGGAGCGGATCCCGATCTGGATCGCCGACTACGTGCTGCCCGGGTACGGGACCGGCGCGATCATGGGTGTCCCCGCCCACGACGAGCGCGACCACGCCTTCGCGACCCGCTACGACCTGCCGATCCGCTTCGTGGTGGCGCCGCGCAGCGGCGGGCTCAACGAGGGCCAGCCCTTCCTGCCACATACCGATGACGACGTGCTCATCGAGTCGGGCGAGTTCAGCGGCATGAGCGCCGCCGAGGGGATCCGCGCCATCACCGCACGCCTGGCGGAACGCGAGCATGGCGGGCCATCGGTCAGCTACAAGATCCGCGACTGGCTGGTCAGCCGGCAGCGCTACTGGGGCGCTCCCATCCCGATCGTGTACTGCCCCGAGCACGGCGCGCAGCCGGTGCCGGAGGACCAGCTGCCGGTCCTGCTGCCGCGCGAGGTGGACTTCGCGCCGACCGGGGTCAGCCCGCTCCAGTCGGACGCCGCGTTCCTGGCGGGCACCTGCCCGGTCTGCGGCGCCGCGGCCCGGCGCGAGACCGACACGATGGACACCTTCATGGACTCGTCGTGGTATTTCCTGCGCTACTGCTCACCACGCGACAATGCGCGGGCATGGGATCCGGAGGCGGTGAGCCGCTGGATGCCGGCGAACCTGTACACCGGCGGCGCGGAGCACGCGGTGCTGCACCTGATGTACTCGCGGTTCTTCGTCAAGGCGCTACGCGACATGGGGCAGCTGGCCTTCGACGAGCCGTTCACGTCGCTGCGCAACCAGGGCCAGATCCTGGGCGCGGATCACCAGCGCATGAGCAAATCCCGCGGCAACGTGGCCAACCCCGACGAGCTGGTCGCCCGCTTCGGGTCCGATGCGGTGCGCTGCTTCCTGATGTTCATCGGGCCGTGGGACCAGGGCGGGCCGTGGAATCCGACCGGCATGGAGGGGGTGTCCCGGTTCCTGAGCAGGGTCTGGGCGGTGGCGCAGGCGTCGGGCGGCTCCGCGACCGGCGCCGGGAGCCGCGAGCTGCGGCACATCACCCATCGGACCATCCAGGAGGTCAGCGAGGACTACGCGGCGTTCCACTTCAACGTCGCGCTCTCCAAACTGATGGAGCTGACCAACGCCATCGGTCGGACAAGAGACGACGGCCTGGCCGGCACCGATGCCTACGCCGAGGCGGTCGATACGCTGCTGCTCCTGCTGGCGCCGATGGCGCCGCACATCGCCGAGGAGCTGTGGGCGCGGCGCGGCCGGCCGTACAGCATCCACCAGCGGGCGTGGCCAACGTTCGATCCGGCGCTGGCCGCCGCCGAGATGATCGAGCTGCCGGTGCAGGTCGACGGCAAGCTCCGCGATCGGCTGGTGGTGGCGCCAGGAACCGCCGCCGGGGAGATCGAGCGGCTGGCGCTGGCGAGCGAGCGGGTGCAGGC
>JAYUGK010000265.1:0-3718 GCA_043738415.1 Chloroflexota bacterium
AGCTACGGCCTGGCCTTCGACGACAAGATCGGCGACGACGACCGCGTCGAGGACCACGCCGGCGTGCCGATCGTGATCGACGCCTTCAGCGCCCAGCACGTGGCCGGCGCCGAGATCGACTACGTCGACTCGCTGATGGGCTCCGGCTTCGCGATCAACAACCCCAACGCGGTGAGCAGCTGCGCCTGCGGCTCCTCGTTCAACACCGATGGCTCCCCTGCCAAAGCGGGCGGCTGCCACTAATCTGATTCGCCTCCAACCTGAGAAGCCCCGGCCCACCACCGGGGCTTCTTCGTGTCTGGCCGGACGCAGCCTAACCTCGGACCCTGCTATCGTCACGTAGCACGATGAGCCAGCCAGCCGCCGAGGAGATCCGCCGCACCTTCGCGGCCGCGTGGGGGGAGATCGGCTCTGCCTGGGGGGTGGCTCCCTCGACCGCTGCCGTGCAGGGCTACTTCCTGGTTCACGGCGGCCCGCTGACCGAGCCGCAGATCCGTCACGCGCTGGGGTTCTCGCACCGCGCCGCCAGTTTGGCGCTGGCCGAGTGCGAGGCATGGGGCCTTGTCGAGCGGGGCGAGCCGATGCGACGCGCGGGTCAACGCGGCCCGGCGGCGACGGTCTATCGCGTGGTGGGCGACCACTGGGAGTGGTTCCGACGCGTGGCCCGGGCACGCAAGGAGCGCGAGGCTGACCCGGCGATCCCACTCATCGAGCGCTGCGTCACGCTCGCTCGCGACGCGGCCATCGAACAGCCGGATCCCGAGCTTGCCGATCTCCACGAGCGCCTGTCCGGCCTGCTGCGCTTCGTGCAGCTTTTCAACCGCGGCGTCGGGGCGTTCGTCGATGCGGAGCCGGCCGACACGGCGCACCTCTTCGCGATCCTCGGGGCGCTCGACGACGCCACGCTGCAGCGACTCATCGACCTGGGCGGATCCCTCTCCGCCGACGACGTGGCCAAGGCACTAAAAGCGGTGGCGCGCATGTCGCCCGGCGCCGTCCGACGGCTGGTGGCCGTCGCGGGGACCCCGGCTCTGGCGCGGCTGATCGGCGCGCGCTAGCCGCCCTGGTCAGACGGAGACGAACGCCCAGACCTGGCGCGCTCCCTTGACGCCCTTCAGCTCGTGAAGGCCGCGATCCTCGAACTTCAGATCTGAGTCGGCGACCAGCTCGTAGGTCGTGCCCGACACGAGGACCTCGCCCGGAGCGGCCAAAGCGGTGACCCGGCTGAGGATGTGCACCGCCACGCCACGGACGTTGTCGGGGATCAACTCCACCTCGCCGGTATGCACACCGCAGCGCAGCGGCAGCCCGAGCCGCGCTGCTGCAGCGCTGATCGCGGCGCCGCAGCGAATGGCGCGCTCGGCGCCGTCGAAGAGGGCGATCAGGCCGTCGCCCGTGTTGGCAACCACCTTTCCGCGAAATCGGTCGACCTGGTGGCGGGTCTCAACGTTCAGACTGGCAAGCATGCTGCGCCAGGCGGCTGGCCCCACCCGCTCGGCGGTGGCCGTCGAGTCGACCACGTCGGTGCAGATCAGGGTCGCCAAGATCCGCTCGCTGCGCGAGGCGGCAGGCAGGGCGAAGGTCCGCATACCTGCGAAGTCGTATTGGACCGCCGGAATGTCCCCCACCGTCCAGGCATCGTGGCCGGGGAGCACCTCGTACAGGCAGCCCTCGCCGACCTCCATCTCGAGGCCATCGGGCGTCGCGAAGCGCACCGTCCCCTGCAGAATGATGCCCAAGTGGTGGTACTCGCACCACTCGGTTCCCGCGATCGGCTTGACATCCTTCGACCAGCGCCAGCCCGGATTGAAGGTGACCTTGCCGACCACGAAGTCGCCCATCTCCCAGATCTGGACGGCCCCGTTGGGGATCGAGCGCTCCTCGTCGGGCATGGACAGCGACTTGCGCTGCATGTGAACCATTGGCTCCTCCTCGGAAAAGGAGCGGCCATTGTCACATCACCGGCAAGAGGTCACTCCCCGGATCCGTCGTCCTCGAAGACCGATGCGCCCGCGGTCACGGCGCGATGCACGCCGCCCCCGAGGCCCCCGGGCAGAGGGCGCGGCAGGTCCGGGATCGCGATGTGGCGGTCGACCAGCGCGCGAGTCCCGCTGATCTGCAGCCTGTCGAACAGGTGCCCGAACTTGGCGCGCAGGTTGTCGCCGATCTGCGCCTCTGCCTCCTCGGGGAGCGTCCAGAGCGCCCGCTTGAACGGCCCGATCGCCTTCTTGCGGGTCTTGTAGATGAACTGCTCGTCGGTCTCGCCGGGCTTGCGCTCATCGGCGCAGTTGGCAACGCACCAGGCCACCATCTCGCCGCGAAGCGCATCGGGCAGCCCGTCCTCGTCGTACAGGATGTTCTGGAAGCCCGTGGCCAGGTGGATCTCCGCGGTCCCGTTGGCCGGGAAGTGATGGAACGCCTCCTCGGACAGGGTGCTCGCCCCGTGCTGCACGCAGCCGGCCAGCCCGTACTCGTCGCGCGCCACGCTCGACAGCCGCCGCATCGTGTCGAAATCGATCTTCACCTGGGCGATGCTGCCGTCGGGCAGGACCACGCCGCCGTGGCTCGTCCCGGTCTGGATGCTCACCTTGCTCACCCCGAGGAGCCCGGAGCCATGCAGGATCCCGAAGTAGCCATCCAGGTAGGCGCGCAGCTCCTCTTCTGTGGAATTGACCTTTCCGACCTCGCCGATCTCGCCACCGATGCTGATCGTCACCAGGTCGGGCTCAAGGCTGCGAATCAGCCCGGTCACCTCCGCGGTATTGATGGCGTTGACCCGCTGCTGCTCGGCGACGGTCGGCCGGGACAGGTCGACCAGCGTGCTGCTGTCGATGTCGATGTTGAAGAAGCCCGCGGCCACCGCTTCGGTGGTCAGTTCCCTGAGCCCAGCCAGCTCCGCGCCGGGATCGGCCGCCCATTTGGTGGCGTTGAACTGGAAGTGGTCGCCCTGCAGGAAGACCGGGCCGATCCAGCCACTCCGCAGCGCGGCGGCCAGGATCACCGCGGTGTACTCGGCGGGGCGCTGGTCGGTGTAGGTCATCTCGCTCTTGGCGATCTCGAAGATCACCGCCCCCGCATCGCGCTCCAGGGCGGCGGCGAAGGCCTGGCGAGCGGTCAGGTAGGTCGTTGCCCGGATATTGATGGCCGGCACGGTGAAGGACAGCGGGGAAAACTCGCCGCGGCCGCGGGCCAGGTACAGGTCGTGAATGCTGGTGCTGCCGCAGCCGAGCGCCTGTGATCCGCTCCAGATCAGCCAGCGCGCCGCGTCGCGCACCTCGGCGTCACTGCGCGGTACGCATGCGACTGGGCCACTGGTTCTGGAAGTCGGCCATCTTCATGCCGTACGGAGCCATCAGCGCGCCGCCGTTGCCGGCGCCTTTCCACACGCCGCCGGTTACTGCGTTTACGGCATTGTCCACCATGTCCTGGGTCACCGTGTCCATCGGTTTCCCTTTAGCGTAGGAGTCAGCCACGAAATACGACTTCACGGCGTTAAAAATATCCTTCTGCTGGCCTGCAGCCTGCGTAGCATTCGGCGACTGGAAAGCCGCGGGCGGCAGCGCCGTGTTGAACGCGGCATTGAACTGCGTTTCGTTGATCTTTACCGCGCTGGCGCCGGCCGGCATTGCTGGGTCGTTGCCTTTGGCGGTGTCGAATGTTTTATTTAGGATGCGGTCGCCGTCTAATACTTTGGCCGCCACATCGGTAGAGTCCATCG
>JAYUGK010000266.1:0-3688 GCA_043738415.1 Chloroflexota bacterium
CCATCGCCCGCCCTGCGCCTGGAGTTGGAGCACGAGATCGACGAGCGCGGCATCGGTGCCCTCGCCGAGCGACTGACAGCCAGCGATCCGACCGCGGCCGCGCGCATCGACCTGCGCAACCCGCGGCGCGTGATCCGCGCGCTGGAACGCGGCGCACAACCGGTGGAGCCCAACCGTCCATGGCCCGGCCCACTGACGATCATCGGGCTTCATCGACCTCTGGAGGTACTGGATCGCCGGATTGATGCCCGGGCAGCGCGTCTCTTCGCCGATGGCCTGCTGGAGGAAGTGGCGGCACTCATCGCCGCCGGGTACTCGACGGACCTCGCCCCAATGAGCGGGCATGGCTATCGCGAAGCGGCGCGCGTGCTGATGGGGGAGTCGAGCCTGGAGGAGGCGATCGGGACCACCGCCCGGCGAACGCGGCAGTACGCCCGGCGCCAGCGCAGCTGGTTCAGCCGCGACGAGACGATCTCCTGGATCAACGCTGGTGACCTACCGGCCAATTATCCCGAGGTGGTGGGCGAGGCGCGCGCCGTCCTGCGCGCTGCCCGCATCGGCGCCGTCTGAGCCACGAGAACCGGGTTCGCGGGTAGGCCGAGCGACCGTCGCCAGGTGAGCATCTCCTCGTCGACCGCCCTGGCAGCCGCCTGGAGATCGGGGATTGCGGTGAGTTGTGGGGTCTCGCCCACGGTGGATTCGGGCAGCGGCCCCGGCCGTCCGAGCAGATAGCCCTGCGCAGCCGGTACTCCCAGCGCCACCAATCGGTCGATCTGGTCGGCATCCTCCACGCCCTCGCCGACCACCAGCGCGCCAGTGCGGGCCGCGAAGGCGACGATCGATTCGACCACCGCGCTGGCGCGGCCGCCCGGCGCAGTCTTGTGCACCAGGCCAAGGTCCACCTTGACGATGTCGAAGCGCACGTCGGTCAGCAGGCGCAGGCCCGCGTTGCCAGCACCAAGGTGGTCGGCGGCCAGCCTGATGCCGGCGCGACGGAAGGTATCCAGCTTGACGAGCACTCGCTCAACGTCGCCGATTGGCTGGCGCTCGGTCAACTCGATTACCAGGCGGCCGGGCGCCAGGCCATGGCGCCTCAGGATGGCGAGCAGGGCGGCTGTGCTGAACTCTGCGGCTTCGAGTGTAGGCGGTGAAAGGTTGATGCTCAGGAACGCACCCTCTGGCAGGCGCCCCGCGCCCGCCACGATCGTCTCCACGCAGGCGAAATCGAGTGCAATCAACTGACCACCAGCCTCGGCGGCGGCAAACAGGGCGGCCGGATCGAGGAATGGCGACGGGCTCATCGGTCTGATCAACCCCTCCCAGCCGAGTACCGTGCCGGTCGCGAGGTCGAAGATGGGCTGATAGGCTGCCGTCAGGCGGCCACGAGCGATCAGCTCGGCGACTTCGTCGCCAGGACCAACCAGAGCCTCGTCGGTGGCTGCCTCTGGATCGAAAACGAAGACGTCGGTCCGCCCGGCGCGCTTGACGGCCCGCAGAGCTGCTTCCGCCTGCGCGTGCAACTGCATCTGGGAGCTTGTCAGGGCAGGCATCGATGAGATCCCCGCCGAAAAGGAGACGACGCCGGCATCTTGATGACGGGGATCCGATTCGAGCGCAGCGATGAGGAGGCGGCGAGCGACGACTGACGCCCCATCGGCGTCGGTGTGCGGCAGGATGAGAGCGAATTCGTCTCCACCGGTGCGAAAACAGCGATCAGCGGCGCGGGCCGCTCCGCTGATGAGTCGCGCGAATCCCGCGAGAACGCGATCACCCTCCGCATGTCCGTGCTGGTCATTGATCTGCCTGAACTCGTCCAGGTCGATCAGCACCAGCGCCACAGGCACTCCGTAGCGCTGCGCCTCGCTGACCTCGCGTTGCAGCTCATCATGAAACGCGCGGTGGTTGCCGAGCCCGGTCAACGGGTCGCGCAGGGCGTCAACCGCCGCCCCCTCGTGCCGCATGCCCATTGCATCGCGCGCCCTCATCGAGGGCAGGAAGAGGCCTCCAAGAGCGATCCCCACCACGATTCCCGAACTCAGTGCGCTGATTGCCGCCCGGGGAATGACGCCGGGAATGACCTCGCCCAACGACACGAATGCGGCGACCCCGGCGGTCGCGCTGAGCGTGGCGCCTGTCACAAGGCGGAAAACGCTGCTCAGCCGGGCACCGACGGGCGATCCCTCGCCCGCCGTCGAATCGCTGGTCGCTGTCCTTGGCCTGTCGGTCACGAATCCTCGCTGCACCGGGTGTCAGCACAGATATGCCAGATCAACGTGCGCACGGCTGTAGTCCAGAAGTACCGACCCGCAACCTTGGCCACCCTGACCGGTTTGCCGATCCAATTGGGCTAGGATGAGGTGGCATGCCCGACCGCACCCCGATGATCGACCTGACCGCGCCGTTCGAGCGGGCGTTTCTCATCGGCGTGGACACGCCGGGTTCGCCGCTTTGGCCCATCGGACGAAGCCTGGCCGAACTGGCCGCCCTGGCCGAGACGGCTGGCGCCACCGTCGTCGGAAGCGCCTCACAGCGACGCGACGCACCTGACCCGGTCTGGTACCTCGGCAAAGGCCGGGCCGCCGACCTGGTCGATGAGAAAACGGCCACCGACTTCAATCTGCTGATCGTCGACGACGAGCTTCACCCCAACCAGCAGCGCAGCCTGGAGAAGCTGCTCGACTGCAAGGTGCTCGATCGGTCGGCGCTGATCATTGACATCTTCGCCCGGCATGCCACTACCCGTGAGGGTCGGCTCCAGGTGGAGCTGGCGGCCCTCGAGTATCACTTGCCGCGCCTGACCCGCCTGTGGACCCACCTTTCGCGGACCGGCGGTGGGATCGGCACCCGCGGCCCCGGTGAGAGCCAGCTGGAGACCGACCGACGCCTCATTCGCCTGCGCATCAAGAAGGTGCGAGGCGAGCTCGAGGAGGTCAAGCGCCAACGCGCCACGGCCGCTCAACATCGAGAACAGGCCCAGGTGGCCGGCGTAGCCCTGGTCGGATACACCAACGCAGGCAAGAGCACCCTGCTCAACGCACTGGCGGAGGCGCACCTGTTCGTGGCGGACCACCTATTCGCAACGCTCGACCCGACCAGCCGACAGGTCACGTTGCCGACCGGTCAACGCGTGGTCATGACCGACACGGTCGGATTCATCAACAAGCTCCCGCACGACCTGGTCGAGGCGTTTCAGGCGACGCTCGAAGAGGTGCGGCGCGCCGATCTGCTGATCGAAGTGGTCGACGCCTCGGACCCTGATTTCGTGGCGCAGCAGGCGGCCGTGCAGACTGTCCTCGAGCAACTCGGAGTCGACGGTAAGCCACGCATCACCGTCTACAACAAGCTCGACCGGCTCGATCCCGACCAACGAGCTACCGCTCAACTGACCACGGACAATGTGGCATTCATCAGCGCGCTGACCGGCGAGGGCCTGCCGGGCCTGCTCGACCAGGTCGCGGGCGTACTGCGCAGCCAGATGGTGCCGATCGATGCGACGATCCCGTACTCGCGCGGAGAACTGGTGGCACGGGCACGGGCGGCAGGCGACGTAGCCCAGCGTTTCACCGAAGACGGAGTGCGCCTGTCAGGGCACCTGCCGCAGGCCATGGCCGCCGAGGTGAGCGCGGCTCAGCCGGCGCGCAGCCGGTCCCACTGATCTCCCAGCCATGGTCCTCGTGACGGCTGGCCT
>JAYUGK010000267.1:0-3679 GCA_043738415.1 Chloroflexota bacterium
TTCGGGCCGCTCCTGCCGATGGTGCATCACAGCCCGTTCCCCCGGGTCCGAGCCTGGCGCGAGGGGAGCGGCGGCGACGGCAGCGCGGAGCTCGAGGTGCTGCGCAAGAGCATCCTGGGCCGCCTCATCGCCCCGCGCGACGTGGCCGCCATCGTGATCGAGCCGATCCAGGGCGAGGGCGGCTACTTCCCAGCGCCGGCCGCCTTCCTGCGCGGCCTGCGGGAGATCTGCGACGAGCACGGCATCATGCTGATCGCCGACGAGATCCAGTCCGGCATGGGCCGCACCGGGCGGTGGTGGGCGATCGAGCACGCTGGAGTGGAGCCGGACATCGTGACCACCGCCAAGGGAATCGCATCCGGAATGCCGCTGGGCGCCTTCATCGCGCGCGACTCGGTGATGTCCTGGCCGGCCGGCGCGCACGGCTCGACCTTCGCCGGCAACCCGGTCTGCGCGGCGGCAGGCGCCGCGACCCTGAAGCTGATCGAGGGCGGGCTGATGGAGAACGCCGCGCTCATGGGTGCCCGCCTCAGGGCGGGCATCGAGCGGGCCGCCGAGGAGCACGGCGGCGTCCGCGACGTGCGCGGGGTCGGCCTGATGATCGGCGTGGAGTTTGCCAGCCACGAGGCGGCCAATGCCGTCGAGCAGGCGGCCTTCGAGCGTGGGCTGCTGGTGCTCGAGTGCGGCGAGGCCACCATTCGGCTCTGTCCGCCGCTGATGATCGACGAGGCGGCGGTCGACACCGCCGTGACCCTTTTCGGCGAGGCGATGGCGGCCGCCGTGCGGCCGACCGAAGGGATGGACGAGACCGGAGGATGAGCCGGGTCCTGGTCAGCGGGACCAAGGTCGTGCCGCTGGCCGCGGCAATTGCCGCTCACCTGCACGACGGCGACACGCTGGCCATCGAGGGCTTCACGCACCTGATCAGCTTCGCCGCTGCCCACGAGGTCATTCGCCAGGGGCGCCGCGGCTTGACCCTCGCGCGCCTCACCCCGGACCTCGTGTACGACCAGATGGTGGCCGCCGGATGCGCCGATCGGCTCATCTTCTCGTGGCTCGGCAACCCGGGCGTCGGGTCGCTGCATGCCATCCGCCGCGCGATCGAGGCGGGCAGCCTGGCGATCGAGGAATACAGCCACCACGGGATGGTGGCGCGCTACGCGGCGGGCGCCAGCCGGCTTCCCTTCTTTCCGATCCGTTCCTACGACGGGAGCGATCTTGCGTCGGTGAATCCCGCCATCCGGCGGGTCACTTCGCCCTACGACGGCGAGGAGATCGCGGTGGTGCCGCCGCTCCATCCCGACCTCGCGATCATTCACGCACAGCGGGCCGATATGACCGGCAACGTGCAGGCCTGGGGCATCGTGGGAGTCCAGCGCGACGCGGCGCTGGCTGCCAAACGAGTGATCGCCGTGGTCGAGGAGCTGGTCGATGAGTCGGTGATCCGGTCCGATCCGGACCGCACGCTGCTGCCCGGCATGGTGGTCGACGCGGTCTGCGTGGAGCCATGGGGGGCGCATCCGTCGTTCGCGCAGGGCCATTACGACCGGGACAATCGCTTCTACCGCGACTGGGACGCGATCAGCCGCGAGCCAGCCGGCCTCGAGCGCTGGCTCGACCAGTGGGTGCATCGCGTGGCCTCGCGCGCCGAGTACCTCGAGCGGCTCGGCCCCGACAGGCTGGCCTCGCTGCGGCCGGCACCCCGACCCTCCGGCTCGGTCGACTACGGCAGCTACCGATGACGCCCAGCATCGACGAGCTGATCATCGCCGCGGCGGCGGCCGAGCTGGCCGGGGTGCGGACCGTCTTCGTTGGGATCGGGCTGCCCAACGCCGCTGCCAACCTGGCGCGCCACACCGTGGCCCCGCAGCTCGAGCTGATCTACGAGGCCGGAGTGATCGGCGCCCGACCCGAACGGCTGCCCGACAGCATCGGCGATCCCGCCCTCGTCTCAGGGGCGGCCGCCACCCTGAGCATGCGCGATCTCTTCGGCGGCTTCCTGCAGGGCGGTCGCATCGAGGTCGGGATGCTGGGTGCGGCGCAGATCGACCGCTGGGGCAACCTGAACACGACCGTGATCGGACCCTACCATCGGCCGTCCGTCCGGCTGCCCGGCTCCGGGGGAGCCTGCGAGATCGCCCTCAACGCCCGGCGCGTAGTGGTCGTGATGAACCAGTCACGTCGCTCCTTCGTGGAGGAGATCGACTTCGTGACGTCGCCGGGACACCGCCGGCCCGACGGCAGCGGAGGTCGTCCAACGTGGGCCGGGGCCGGCCCGACGGCGGTGATCACCCAGCTCGCGCTCTACCACTTCGGGCTCGACGGCGAAATGGAGCTGGCCGGCCTGCAGCCCGGCGTCGACGAAGCCACCGTGGATGCCGCCACCGGCTGGCCGATGCGCCGTGCGGCATCGCTCACGCTCTTGCCGAGGCCGGCCGAGGCGACGCTGGCCGAGATCCGGCGGCTCATGGGCTGACGTCCCGTCCGAACCAGACATTGGGACCGCCCCGGAATGACCGACGGCCCTTGGCGAGCCGCGGGATGGGGCTCGATCATCGGGTCATGGAGATCTCCCCGGACCACGCGACCACCCACCCCCACCATCGGACGCTGGTGTGGATCGACTCACGGCAGGCCGTGATCGTCCGCTGGGACGGGGCCGCCCGGTTCATTCGCCTCGAGAGCGATGTGCCCGCCCACCGTCGTTCGACCGGTCACGTCGCCCACAATCCGATGATCCGGCAAGGCGGCGGAGGGGGGCGGCAGGAGGCAGGAGAGCGCCATCGCCTTGAGCACCTGCATCGGTTCATATCGCAGGTCGAGGCGCGCCTCGCGCCCGACGACGAGATCGAGATCCTGGGCCCGGGCACCGTTCGGGAGCGGTTGGCGCACCTCGTCGAAACCAATGACCGGCATCGCGGACGGCCACACCGCGTCTGCACCCACCCGACCGGTCCGCTGACCGAAGCCCAGCTGGTGGCGCTGTTGCGTGAAGCTGCCGGCGATCCGCCCCGCCGTGGTGGCAAGGGAGCGCCCGGCTTCTCCTAGATCGCGCGATTGGCGAGGCGCAGGGCAAGGCGGGTCCAGGCAACCAGGTTGTCCAATTGCGCTCTGCTGAGCCGATCGCAGGCCCAGCTCCAGTGAATGGCGACCATCTCCCCGGGCGCGATGTCGTCGACGAAGCCTCGGCCGTCAAGCCATCGAGTGATGGTCTCGGGGCGTGGAGATCCGAGTCGCAGTTTGCCGTCGATCATTTCGACCGGCGCGACCGAGACGACCAGCGCGTCGCCAGAGACCGCCTCGACGCGCCCCCAGCGAATCCGGCACGCGTCGATTGTGGCCAGCACGTCACGTGTCTCGCCGCCGCGCAGTAGGCCGACGCGAGGAAAGATCTCCAGCACATGGAAGGCATGCATCGGGCGGGCGCCACCGGCCAGCGACGCCTCCAGCCACCGCCAGGAGGTCGGGGTCAGGCGGACGCGGAACCGCTCCTCGACCGATTCGTGGAGTTGCGCGCGGCGAACCGCCCCGGTGAGGCCGTTGCCGAGCCAGTACGCTTCGACCACCGAGCGGTCGAGCGGATCCGCGATGCTGTTGGCAGCGGCGATCAGCTCGAGGTACGGGTAGGCGCCTTCGAAGCCGCGCGCCAGGGCGCGCAGGCCGCCATCGTCGATTTCTG
>JAYUGK010000268.1:0-3665 GCA_043738415.1 Chloroflexota bacterium
TGGGTACCGCCCTCACCGGTGGACAGGTTGAGTTGGCCACGCGCTATGCGGACGCGGTGGCACTCGCCTACGACGTCGACCTGGCGGGCGAGGCAGCCACCCAGCGCGGCCTGCTCGAAGAGCTCGGACCAGATCAATCGGTCAGCAAGGTGCGCGTGGTGCGCATCCCCGCCGGCAAGGACCCTGATGAGCTGATCCGCAGCGACCCCGCGGCATGGCAGAAGGCGGTCGCGGATGCGAAGCCGGTGATCGAGTACTTCATCGATCGCACCGCAGCCGAGGTCGACCTCGACAGCGTTTCGGGCAAGCGCGAGCTGACCGGGCGCGTACTCGCCCTGCTGAAGCGCGTCGGCGATCCCGTCGAACGCAGCCTCTACCTCCAGCGCCTGGCGCGGCTGGTCAGCGTGGATGAGCGGGTTCTGCTCGAAGCCCTGGCACGCGAGCCGATCCGACGCTCGGCGCGCCCGGCGGCACTGGCCGAAGCTGCCTCCAACGGGAAGGGTCCGGCCCTCGACTCGCTCGAGGCCGAAGCGCTGCTGCTGCTGCTGCGCTATCCAGCCCTGGTGGGGGAGCTCCCCGGCGCGGGAAGCCTCCCGTTCCACGATGCGGCCGCGCAGGCGCTCGCCGAGCTGTGGCGCACGCGCGTGCTGGCCGGCGGCGTCACGGCGGGCGACCTGGAAGCGTTCGTGGCGCAGCTCGACCCGGCGACCGCGGGCCTGGCTCGCCAGCTGCTCAGCGCAGTTGCAAGCTCGGACCAGGCGGAGCCGCTCGACCCCGAGCGGGCACGGGCCGCATTGCGCACCGTGCTGCTGCGCCTCCGCGTGGCCCGTATTGATGAATCGATGCGCGACGGTCGCCTCCTCCTCGAAGAGGCGCAGCGCGACGAGGATCCAGAGCGTCTGAATGAGCTCGAGCAACGAATCGTGCAGCTCGGCCACGAAAAGGCCGAAGTAACCCGGGCAATGCAGGATCCGGCCCCCGTGGCCGGCGGAAGAAGGAGCTGACCAGGTGACCACCACCAAGAGCCGTGAAAAGAGCAAGCCGGCCGAGCCGATCGACAAGGCGGCGGTCGCTGCCGTCGATGGGCTGCTGGCTCGCGGTCGCGAGGATGGGTTCATCACCCACGACCAGATCCTGCAGGCGCTCCCGCAGCCCGAGGCACACCCGGTCGAGCTCGAAGAGCTGTATGCCGCGGCAGAGGAGAGCGGCGTCGAGGTCTTCGACGCCCAGAACAACCCCACCCTGATCGCCGAGCCGGGCACCGATGACGAGGTGATCGCTGCCGTGAAGCGCGAGCGCACCGAGGACGATCTCGAGGCGCTGGCAGCCGATCTGATCGGGATCGATGACCCGGTCCGCATGTACCTCAAGGAGATCGGCAAGGTTGCCCTGCTGACCGCCGAGGAGGAGGTGGTGCTGGCCAAGGCGATCGAGCTCGGCGAACTGGCGGTCGAGGACCCGGCGCGGGCTCTCACCAACCTGTACACCTGGGTCAGCAGCAACTCGGAGCCCAAGGCCCGCGCCATGGCCGCCATGCGTGCGTTCGACCTGCCCAGGGAGTCGGCACGCGTCACCCGCGACGCCGTCGACTGGTGGTTCGCCCGCGGCGACACGATCGTGCCGCCGGCGGTGAAGCTCGCCAAGGCGCGCAAGGCGACCGGCCTCGACGACGAGGCCCGGGAGCGGATCATGCATGCCGAGGCGCTCCTCAAGCTGGTCGGCGAGGACCCGGTCGAGGGGCTAAAGCAGGCCATCCTGTTCGGCCACTCCTACCGCTTTCGTGCCATCGATCATGCTGGCGCCCCGGAGCTGGTCGAGCTGGAGCGCTGGGCCCGCGAGACGGCGCAGGGGATTGTGCGCGCCTACATCGAGGACGGCAATGACGCGGCCTACCTGCATGAGCTCGGCTACGACCCGACCATCCCGACGGAGGTCGCGCTTGAGAAGCGTTCAGGACGCCTTGTCGAGCAGAGCGTCGATGCGCGCAAGCGTCTGACCGAGGCCAACCTGCGCCTGGTGGTGAGCATCGCCAAGAAGTACATCGGCCGCGGCATGAGCTTCCTGGACCTCATCCAGGAGGGGAATATCGGTCTCATTCGAGCGGTCGAGAAGTTCGACTACGAGAAGGGCTACAAGTTCAGCACCTACGCCACCTGGTGGATCCGCCAGGCGATCACCCGTGCCATTGCCGACCAGGCACGCACCATCCGCATCCCGGTGCACATGGTGGAGACCATCAATCGCCTGATCCGGGTCAGCCGCACGCTGCTGCAGGAGCTCGGTCGCGAGCCGAACGTGGAGGAGATCGCGCGGCGCATGAGCCGTGACGAGATCATCCGCGAGCTGCGCGACAAGCTCCAGCGCGAGCCGACCGAGGCGGAGACCGACGAGCGGGAGGCGGCGGGTCCGCAGACTGTCTCACCGGAGAAGGTGCGCGAGATCATGAAGGTCTCGCAGGAGCCGGTCAGCCTCGAGACGCCGATCGGCGAAGAAGAGGACAGCCACCTCGGCGACTTCATCCCTGACCTGGCATCGGTCGCCCCCGCTGACGCTGCCAGCCACCAGCTCCTGAAGGAGCAGGTGGAGGGCGTGCTGGACAGCCTCACCCCGCGCGAGCGACGGGTGCTTCAGCTCCGCTTCGGACTGGAAGATGGTCGCAGCCGGACCCTCGAAGAGGTCGGTCGCGACTTCAACGTGACCCGCGAGCGGATTCGCCAGATCGAGGCCAAGGCGCTGCGCAAGCTGCGTCACCCGAGCCGCTCCCGCAAGCTCAAGGACTATCTCGAGTAACCCGATCTCGTCGCGTCCGGCGGCTTTGACCGCCCGCCGCACGGGCCGGTATCATCGGTCAGTCCCGCCGGCCTCGCGGTGGGTCGGCACGCGTTCCGGCGTAGCTCAGTGGTAGAGCGGGCGGCTGTTAACCGCTTGGTCGTAGGTTCGAGTCCTACCGCCGGAGCCAGTCCCCGATTCGGATCAGCGCTCGCTGCCCGGTTGCGCCCGAACAGCAGGACAGGATCGTCCCC
Organism: Chloroflexota bacterium; assembly: GCA_043738415.1. Classification (GTDB taxonomy): domain Bacteria; phylum Chloroflexota; class Limnocylindria; order QHBO01; family QHBO01; genus CF-167. Next base: position 3,024 of record JAYUGK010000268.1, read on the forward strand.
TTTGAAACGATCCTGGTCCTGGTCGGTGTGTGGTAACGATTGGCGGAGGTTCGCAGGAATCTCAGCCGCGGCCAATACCGCGCGAACCCCTCGCGTACTTCGCAACGAACAGCACACCGATGGCACCAAGCGTGGCGATAAGAATGCTCTCGATGTTGATGCCGTCAACGGTGCCGACCTTGAGAACCGTCGCTGCGATGTACCCGCCGAGCAGGCCGCCCACGATACCGAGGATGACCGTCATCACCAGACCCTCGCGGGAGCCCATCACCTTGTTGGCCAGAAAGCCGGCGATCGCGCCGACAACGATCCATGCGATGAAACCCATCGAATTCATTCCTTCCGTGTGGTGCGACCCGGCCTGGCCGGCGCTGTCTGCGGGCCGGCCCTGCCCGCCAGGGGACCGCGCGCGGTCAAGCGAAGGAGTCAGGCGGGCTCACGCCGGAAGATCCCGACGGCCCAGATGACGATCAACTCGAGGATCGTCCAGCCGACCATGGCCACGATGGCCGTGATGTCGAGCACCGAGGCCCCAGCGTGCGGGGCGTCCGTCTTGAGGATTCCCTCGAACGGCGCCACGAACAGCTGGCTGACATTCAGGATGCCGGACACCAGGCCGTTGCCCTGGTTCGCGTCGAGCAG
>JAYUGK010000269.1:0-3662 GCA_043738415.1 Chloroflexota bacterium
GCGCGCGGCCCCCCCCGCCTGATCCAATCGCCCGCCAGGCCAGCGGCAGAAGGCCGGCAGCGATCGCAATCTTGAGGGCGTCCCACAGGGCGAAGTCGAGGGCGCCGGCCTGCAGCGCGTCGCCGGGCGCCATCTCCAGGGTGATGGCCAGGACCGGGACGCCGATGGCGTAGATCACGAGGTTGCCGATCACCATCAGTCCAATGGCGCGGAGCGGCGATCGGTCCCAGCCGCGCTCAGCGAGGCGTCCGACCAGCGCCGCCGCAACCATGAAGCCGATCAGGTAGCCGCCGCTGTACCCCAGCAGCGTCTCGATGCCGTGCGCCTGCCCGGCGTAGACCGGCAGGCCGGCGACGCCGACCAGGACGTAGAGCGCCATGCTGGCCAGTCCCAACCGCCAGCCGAGCGCGGTGCCGACCAGCAGCACGGCGGCCGTCTGTCCCGTGTAGGGCACCGGCGACCAGGGTGACTGCCAGGAAAGCTGTGCCGCAAGCGCGGTGAGCGCTGCCCCACCGATCACGAGCAGTACCGCCCGCGCCCATGCGGCCGATCGGTCGCGACCGAAGGCGGGGACCGCCGCGTCGGCCAGCGTCATCGCCGGCTGATGGCGCGCCACGAAGCCTCCCTGGGTGGACATGGACGATCCTCCTGCTGCATCTATGGCCCTGAGGTTCGCGATGGTACTGCGCTAGACTGGCGTCGGTCCTTTAAGCCCGGCACTGCGATGCCGGAAAGGAGCGAGTCATGCGCGCCAGCCTGCGAACCGAACCTGCGACGCCTCCCGCCAACGAGCGGCTGGCGTCGTTTCCGTATCCGGCCGGACTGTTGGCCACGGCCGACGGGCTGGTCTTCGACGGTCGTCTGCGCGGGGCGCCGCTGCCGGCCGACGGCGAACTGATCTTCACCACCGCTGCCACCGGCTGGGGAGAGATCCTGACCGATCCCTCGTACGCAGGGCAGATCGTGGTCCTGACCCACCCGATGGCAGGCAGCTACCGCATCGGTGAAAACGACCTGGAGTCGGCGCGCCCGCAACTCCGCGCCATGGTCGTCAACCGCCTGGTCACGCCGCCGGCCGGCCCGGGCCGCTCGCTGGAGGAACTGCTGACAGAGGCGGGGATCCCCGCGATCGAGGGGATCGACACCCGCGCTCTCACCCTTGAACTGCGTAGAGGGGCGGCGCGGCGAGCGGTGATCCGCCCATCTGCCCAGGGCGAGCTGCGGGCGGTGGCCGAGGCCGGCGGGACCCCATCCTGGGATGCCGTGGACCACGTGGCCTCGGTGTCCACGCGCGCTGCCTACCATGTGCCGGCGACCGGACCGCGGCGCGGGCGAGCCGTGCTGATCGATTACGGGGTCAAGCGCTCCCTGCTGCGCGCGCTTTCGAGCCGCGGCATGGAGCTGGAGGTGCTGCCACACACCGCCACGTCGGCCGATGTGGAAGCCCTGCGCCCGGACCTGCTGGTCCTGTCGCCGGGTCCCGGCGATCCCGCCCGCATGGCCCAGCAGATCGCGATGGCTCGAGACAGGGCAGCAGCGGCCCTCGCCGGCGGGCCACCGATCCTGGGAATCTGCCTTGGGCACCAGCTGCTGGCGCTGGCTGCAGGAGCGGAGACGCGCCGTCTGGCGGTCGGCCATCACGGTGGCAACCACGCGGTCAAGGAGCTCGCCACCGGACGCGTGGATATCGGTGCGCATAACCACGAGGTGGAGGTGGTCGACGGGCCTGCGCTGGCGGCGGCCGGTTACGCGGTGAGCCATCGAGACCTGAACGACGGCACGCTCGAGGGGCTGGTCCACGCCTCGGGCCGCATCGCATCGGTCCAGTTCCACCCCGAAGGTGCTCCCGGTCCCATCGACGCGGAGCGCGTCTTCGATGCAGCCATCGAGCGCCTGACCGCATGAGCAGGCCGCGGCGAGTGCTGGTGATCGGCTCGGGGCCAATCGTGATCGGCCAGGCGGCCGAGTTTGACTATGCCGGGGTGCAGGCCTGCCTTGCGCTGCGCGGCGAGGGGGTCGAGACCGTGCTGGTGAATTCGAACCCCGCCACGGTGATGACCGATCCGGACGTGGGGGGCACGGTGGTGATCGGTCCGCTGACGGTCAAACACCTGACCAAGGTGATCGCAACGCACCGGCCCGATGCGCTGCTCCCGACTCTCGGCGGCCAGACGGGGCTCAACCTGGCAGTGGCGCTCGATGACGCGGGCGTGCTGCGACGGTACGCAGTGCGCGTGCTCGGCACGCCGCTGGCCGCGGTGCGCGCTGCGGAGGATCGCGGCGGTTTCCGCGAGCTGATGATCCGCATCGGTGAGCCGGTGCCCGAGAGCGCGGTCGTGGTGACGGTCAAAGACGGGCTGCGTTTCGCGGCCGACCTGGCATCCCCGGTGGTCATTCGCCCGGCCTTCACGCTGGGCGGCGCAGGTGGCGGCTTTGCGGCCACTCTCGATGAGGCGCGCCTTCGCCTGGCGGCCGGGCTTGCAGCCAGCCCCATTGGCCAGGTGCTGGTCGAGCGCAGTTTGCGCGGCTGGTACGAGATCGAATTCGAGGTTCTGCGAGACGCGGCCGACACCGCGATCGCCATCTGCGGGATGGAGAATGTCGACCCGATGGGGGTGCACACCGGCGATTCGATCGTGGTGGCGCCGATCCAGACCCTTCCCGACCGGCTCGTGCAGCGGCTGCGGCGCTGTGCCCTGAAGATCGTGCGCGAGCTGCGCGTGGAGGGCGGCTGCAACGTCCAGCTGGCGGTGCGCCCCGACGGTGCCGAGTACCGGGTGATCGAAGTCAACCCGCGGGTCAGCCGCTCGTCCGCGCTGGCATCCAAGGCAACCGGCTATCCGATCGCCCGGGTCGCGGCCCTGATTGCGCTCGGCAAGCGGCTGGACGAGCTGCCCAACCCTGCGACCGGCGTCGGTTCGGCGGCCTTCGAGCCGGCGGTTGACTACGTGGTCGTCAAACTGCCGCGCTGGCCGTTCGACAAGTTCCCCGCTGCGGACCGCTCCCTGGGGATCCAGATGAAGGCGACTGGCGAGGTGATGGCGATCGGACGCGAGTTCGGCCCGGCCCTGCTCAAGGCGCTGCGTTCGCTCGAGCCGCGCACCGGCGGTTGGCTGTGGGAAGACTCGGCCTGGGACCTCGAGCACCGGGTGCCGGAGCCGATCGACGACTTTCTGCTGCCGACCGATACACGGCTGTGGCGGATGATCGGGCTACTGCGACATGGCTGGACCGATGCGGCGGGGCTCAGCGGTGCCACCGGGATCGCGCCGTGGTTCACCGAGCGCCTGGCCGAGCTGATCGATGCCGAGCGTCGAGTGGTCGGCGCGTCGTTGGCCGAAGCCAAGCGCGCCGGCTTTGGCGATGCCGACATCGCGGCGCTCTCCGGCGTCCCGGCGGTGGCCGTGCGACGAGCCCGGGTGCGGGCGGGGATCTTCCCTGCATACCGTCGAGTGGACACCTGCGCCGGCGAGTTCCCGGCCGAGACCCCGTACTTCTATTCCTCGTACGCGGAGCCGGAGGCAAGCCCGCCGGCGAATCGGCGCAGCGTGATCGTGGTGGGGTCGGGGCCGATCCGCATCGGCCAGGGGATCGAGTTCGACTACTGCAGCGACGATGTGCGCGTTTGACCACGAAGACCGCACTTTGCTGTGGAATCGCGC
>JAYUGK010000270.1:0-3658 GCA_043738415.1 Chloroflexota bacterium
ATCGGCTCAGCCCTGCCGCTCGAGGAGCCGATGCAGATGGATGTGAAGGGCCGCGACATGATCGCCGGACTGCCACGCACTATCCCGATCAGCTCCAACGAGATCACCGAGGCGATCGATGCGCCCATTCAGCAGATCATCACCGCAGTCCGCGGCGTGCTCGAGCAGACCCCGCCGGAGCTGTCGAGCGACATCATCGACAAGGGCATGGTGATGACCGGCGGCGGGTCGCTGCTCCGCAACCTCGACACCCTGCTGACGCAGGTCACCGGAATCCCGTGCCACGTTGCTGAGAACCCGCTCAACTCGGTAGCGGTGGGGACCGGGCTGGCGCTGGATCACTTCCATATCTACCGGAAGAGCCTGGTGAGCGGATCGTGACCTCAGCGGGGCGAGCGCTCGCCTTCGCCGATTTCCACATCCACACCCGCCACAGCCGGGACTCGCTCCTCTCCGAGGACGGGTTCATCCGGCGAGCCATCGAGCGTGGGTTGACCCACGCAGCGATCACCAACCACAACAACGTCGAGGGGGCGATTGCGGTGCGCGACCGAGTCGCTGCCCAGGGCCTCACGGATCAGCTGCACGTGATCCTTGGCGAGGAGGTGTCGAGCGCCGACGGAGAGATCGTGGGGCTCTACCTCGAGCGCACCATCCCGCCAGGCCTCTCCGCCGAGGAGACGGCCGATGCCATCCATCAGCAGGGCGGCCTCGTCTCGGTGCCGCATCCGTACGACCCGTTCCGCCGTTCGCACCTGCGTGAGCCAGCGCTGCTGCAACTCCTGGATGCGGGCAAGGTCGACGCCATCGAGGTCTTCAACAGCCGTGTTACCTTCGCTCGCCACAATGAACAGGCGGCAGAGCTTGCCGCGCGCTACGCGATCCCGGGCATCGCGTGCTCCGACTCGCATTCGGGTGTTGAAGTGGCGATGAGCTTCAACGCCCTCCCCGCCTTCAGCAACGCGGCGGAGCTCCAGGTGGCGCTGCGCAGCAACGAGTGGCATGGCAACCGCTCCACAAAGCTGATCCACCTGACCACGCGCTGGGCGGTCTGGTCGAAAGGGGTCCGGCGGCGCCTCGCTCGCCGCGCGCCTCCACGCAAGAGGGCCTCCGGCTGATGAGCGGTCAGCCGAAACACCCCAGCGGACCCCACGAACACGGGCATTCGGTCTATGAGCCCGGCGAGTTCCTGGACGCGCCGGCCGCCGAGACGATCGACGAACGCGAGGTCAGCCTTGCCCGCCGCTTCCTGAACCTGCGCACCATCGGCTCGATCGTCTTTGGCGTGGCGATCCTCTTCCTTCTCTTCCGGGTGGTTCTCAACATCGATTTCGCGGCGACCTGGCAACGAATCGCCGGCGCCAATCTGATCCTTCTTGCGCTCGCTGTGCTGGCCTATTACGCCACCTTCCCGCTGCGCGGCTACCGCTGGTCATTTGTGCTCAGCCGCGTTGGGACCCGGCTCGGTGTTCGCGACGCCACCGAGATCCTTTTCCTGTCGTGGTTCGTCAACTGCCTGGTGCCCGCCAAGCTGGGCGATCTGTATCGCGCCTACCTGCTGAAGGGCAACTTCGGCGGCTCGATCTCTCGCACGGTGGGCACGATCTTCATCGAGCGCATCGCCGACATCGTCGTGATCTTCGGCCTTGCCCTGGCCGCCGGCTTCTGGAGCTTCCGCGGCCGCTTGCGCCCCGAGATCGACGCGCTCTTCCTGGCCGGCCTGGCCGTGGCCACGGTGCTGGTGCTGCTGGTGATCGGCCTGCGCTACTTCGGAGCTCACCTGGCGCGGCTTCTGCCGGCCAGGGCCGCAGAGCTGTACGAGCGCTTCCACGAGGGCAGCACCGGCGCCCTCACCGCGCGCAGCCTGCCGGTGATCGGCGCGCTGACAGTGGCCATCTGGCTGCTGGAAGGGCTGCGCCTCTTCTTCGTGATCCGCGCCCTGGATCTGCCGGGCGCCGAGCTGGGGATCAGCGCCTCCCTCTTCGTGGCGCTGGCCGCATCGCTGCTGACGGCCATCCCGCTGACCCCTGCCGGGGTGGGATTCGTCGAGGCGGGAATCGTCGGCGCCCTTTCGATCTACGGCGTGGTCGCCGAGCCCGCGGTGGCGGTGGCGCTGACCGATCGCGCGATCAGCATCGTGACCGTCATCATCCTGGGCGGCATCGTGTATGCCTTCTCCGCCAAAGTGCGCCGCGCGCACGGTGCGGGAGCCAACTGAGCGGCAATTCGGATCGACCGATGCGCCGTACGCGATCGGTACCTTTCTCCCATTGGCCGTCCGCGTTCACGCTGCGATTCTGAGGTTGCTCGCACGCACCACCAGGCGATCTACCGCTCGGTGGGCGACGGCGCAGGACGAAGCTGCATGACGCTCCAGACGCCGCGGTCGTTCAACAGCTGGCTTCGCGGCCAGCTGAAGGAAAAGAAGATGAGCCAGCGACAGCTGGCCCTGCAGTCGGGGGTCGATCACTCGACCATCTCCCGGTTGATCAAGGGCGACCGCATGCCGTCGCTCGGCACGGCCACAAAACTCGCGCGTGGGCTCCGCGAGATCCACGAGCAGTCTGACGGGCCCGCCTATTTCGCCACCCTGACAGGACGTCAGCTGCTGCCGACCGCCCGCGTCGAGTACGCGCTGCGCGGCGACGAGATGCTGATTGAGTCCGATGTCCGCGACCTGATGCAGGCCTATATCGGGGTCCGAAGCCAGCGCATCCGCGAGGCAAACGGGAACGGCAACGGTCATGAGAACGGCAACGGGCACGATCACGGGGCCGGCAACGGATTCGGCTAGGTCACCTTCGATTCGCGCGTGACGCCGCTCGCGTTGTGCGAAACGCCCGCGACGGCAACACAGGCAGCGATTCCTCGCCTCGATACAGGAGCCAGCTGCGCCGCAGGTTGACCGCATCGAAGCCCTTGTCCACCCCCGGCGTCTCCATCACCAGCGCGGTTCGCCCCGGAAGGCGTGGATCTCTCACGAACGCAGCCAGGCCGGCAGGCCCGATCTCCCCGGCTCCGATGTGCTCGTGGCGGTCATGTCGCGAGCCGAGCGGCGACTTCGAGTCATTGAGGTGCACGAGCGCCAGCCGTTCGAGCCCGATCAGCGCGTCGAATCGATCAAGCATGTCTCCCACCCCATCGGCCGTGGAGATGTCATACCCTGCGCCCCACAGGTGGGCCGTATCCAGGCAGAAGCCGAGCTGCTCCGCGGTCGCCGCCGGCACCGCATCCAGGATGTGTGCCAGCTCCTCCACCGTCGAGCCGAGCATGTCACCCCCGCCGGCGGAGTTCTCGAGTACCAGCTGCACGCCGGGTGGCGCCTCCGCGAGTACGATCCCGACCCGCGACGCGATCTGCCGAAGGCCAATCTCGCGTCCTTCTCCGCGATGTGATCCGATGTGAGCGTTGACCATGCTGGCGCCGTAGGCGGGTGCCCGCTGGAGCTCGTGCATCAGGCCGGAGACCGACTGGCGGGCGAACGGCTCCGCTGAGCCGGCCAGGTTGATCAGATAGCTGGCGTGGATCACGACCGGCCCGATCCCCTCTCGAGCGCAGTAGGCCGCGAAGGCGCCGGCGTCGGCCGGGGGCTCTGCGCGGCGTCGCCACGCGGTCGGGTTGTCGCTGAAGATCTGGAGCGCGGTTGCGCCAATCTGCC
>JAYUGK010000271.1:0-3653 GCA_043738415.1 Chloroflexota bacterium
CACTTGATCACCGATGGTCCCTCCGCCAACGCCGACCTGGCGATCTTCGGACTCGAGCGCTTCGTCCTCGGGGAACTGATCGCCGGCGAGCACGCCTACGCCGCCATGTGGAGATAGCCCGGAGCTTTACGGCGGCAGGGGGGTTGCTCGGCGTCAGGATCGTTTGTGCAACTGCGCAACCGTGCACCTGTGCTGCACAAACCGCCGTGACAGCAGCGGATGCCGGCCAGCCTGCCGACGCGACCCTGCTAGCCTCTCGCCATGAGCGCCGGCACCGGCCATTTCACGATGGACGGGGGCCGGCTGCCCTTTGAGCCGGGCGACACGGTCGCGATGGCGGTGGTGCGTGCCGGTGAGCACCCGCTGTATGGCGGCACACTCTGCCTGGCGGGCGACTGCGGCAACTGCGTGGCCGAGGTTGATGGCATCTCCTACGTCCGCACCTGCCAGACCCCCGCCCAGGAAGGGCTGACTGTTCGCCGACACCCGCCCGCCGGCGCGCCCCCGTGGCACACCTCCACCGACCGCCACGTGGCGGTACGGCGCGACGAGGCCGACCTGGTGGTGATCGGGGGCGGCAGGAGCGGAAAGGCAGCGGCCGCGAAGGGCGAGCGGGACGGCCGCCAGGTCACCCTGTTGGACGCCAGCGACGGCAACGAGGTGGTCGCCGTGTATGCCGGCCCGACCGTGATCGCCCGGACCCCGGGCGGCCTGCTCCACCTCCGCGCCAGGGAGATCGTGGTGGCCACCGGCGCAGCCGAAATTCAGCCCGTGTGTCCGGGGAATCGGCTCGTCGGGCTGCTGACGGCGCGTGCTGCGCAACAGCTGCACGTCGCGGGGATAGACTTTGGCTCGGCGGTTGCGATTGGGGAGCCACCGGCCGGCGTGCCGTGCGCGCGGCTTGCCGGTGAGCTTGTGCGCATCGAGGGAGAGGGGCGCGTCTCCGCGGTGGTCACTCGCGTTGACGGCACCGAGCAGACGACCCCTTGCGAGACGCTGATCCTCGCCCTGGGACGTGCCCCGCGCGATCTGCTGTCGCGGATGGCGAGCGGCCTGCCGATCAGCGTGATCGGTTCCGCCGCACAGGCGTTCCCGCTGCCGCCGGCTCCGACGGGTGGGATCGTGTGCCCATGCGCCGGGGTCGGCGTCGACGATCTGCAAAGGGTCTGGGATCGCGGATTCATCGAGCTCGAGCTGGTGAAGCGGGCCAGCCTGGCCGGTACCGGCACCTGCCAGGGGGGCGCCTGCCTGCCGCACGTCCGCGCCTGGATCGCCGGCAGGACCGGCCAGTCGCCCGAGCCTTTCACCGCGCGCCCGGCATCGCGCCAGATCACGCTGGGGGAGGCAGGCGCAGACGTGCACCTCGACGCCTTCCGCCGCACGCCGCTGCACGACGAGCATCTCGCGCTCGGGGCGCAGATGGACCGCTTCGGCGGATGGTGGCGACCGTGGCACTACGGCGATCACCTCGCCGAATACCGGGCGGTGCGCGAGGCCGTCTCGCTGGGCGACGTGAGCACTCTCGGCAAGTTCGTGGTCTCGGGGCCGGACGCACTCGAGTTTCTGCAGCGCCTGTACCCGACCGACGTGTCCACCATCCGCAGCGGCAGGTCGCGCTACGCGCTGTTGCTCAATGAACGCGGCCACGTGATCGACGACGGCATGATCTGCCGCGAGGCAGACGACCGCTTCGTTCTCACCTTCACCACCGGCGGGGCGGGGAACGCCGAGATGTGGATGCGCGACTGGATCGAGACGTGGAGGCTCAACGTCCTGCTTCTCGACCGCACCATGTCCCTGGCTGCCATCAACGTCACCGGCCCGCGCGCCGCCGAGCTGCTGGGCCGCCTTGGGCTGGCCGATCCGCCGCGTTTCCTGCAGCACCTTCGCGTCGAGCTGACCGGCATCCCGTGCCACGTCATGCGGCTCTCCTTCACCGGGGAGGCGTCGTTCGAGATCCACCACCCGATCGATCGATCCGTCGAGCTGTGGCGCACCCTGCTGGCCACCGGACAGGAGCTCGGGATCCGGCCGCATGGCCTGCAGGCCCTCTTCGCCCTTCGACTGGAGAAGGGGCACGTGATCATCGGCATGGACACCGAGCTCGACACGACCCCGCGGCGCCTCGGCATGGAATGGGCCGTGAACATGGAGAAGCCCGACTTCGTTGGCCGCGCCGCGCTGGCCCGAACCGGCGCGCTCCCGGATCGGCGCCGCCTGGTCGGCCTGACCATGGTCGGCTCGGCCCCCAGTGAAGGGATGCCGATCCTTTCTGACGGGGACGTCATCGGTCATGTCACCTCCAGCTTCGAGTCGCCGAGCCTCGGCCACGCCGTCATGCTTGGCTGGCTCAAGCGCGCCCCCTTCCCCGAGCAGGTCGAGGTCGACGGACGCATGGCGGCCGTCACCGCGCCACCGTTCTACGACCCGGAGGGCCTCCGTGCGCGCTCCTGAGCCGCTCACCGGCTTGCGGGTGATCGCCCGACCCGAGGCCCTGGATGCCCTCACCTGGCCGGACGGCGTGATCGGGTTGCGGCTGGCCGCCGACGACCTGTTCGCGGTCGGTGCCGAGAGCGTGGAGATGGCCGCCGAGCCCGCCGTGGTGGAGCGTGAAGCCGGCTACCTCGGCTGGTGGCTCACCCTGGAGGAGCTCCACGACCATGTGCTGGAGCAGGTCGAGTGGCCGCTCCCGCGCGCGCGTCCCGCCCTGGCCCAGGGGCTGATCGCGGGCGTGCCCGCGAAGCTATGGCTCACGCACGATCGAGCCCTGCTGCTCACCGCCGCCGCCTACGCCCACGAACTGGAGGAGCGGCTGCCGTGAACGAGTTCGTCGAGACCCTGCTCGACCTGACCTGGCACCCGCCCAGGCAGGCGTATGACGTCGTCATCATCGGCGCAGGCGGACACGGGCTGGCCACCGCCTATTACCTCGCCACCCGGCACGGCATCACCAACGTGGCGGTGCTCGAGGCCAGCTATATCGGCTCCGGCAACAGCGGCCGCAACACCACCATCATTCGCGCCAACTACGGGATCCCCGAATCGGTTCGCTTCTACCAGCACAGCGTCGACCTGTATGCCGGGCTGGGTGAAGAGACCGGCTGCGAGATCATGCACTCGGCCAAGGGGCTGCTCTGGCTGGCGCATACCGAGTCGGGGATGCGGGGCGAGCGCTCGCGAACGCTCATGAACCAGGCCTGCGGCGCGGAGACGGTGATGATCACCCCCGAGGAGGCGCAGCGTCTCTGCCCGCAGCTCGACCTGTCGGGCGGAGGTCGCTACCCGGTCCATGGCGGCTCGTATCACCCCGGCGGCGCGACGGCGCGCCACGATCGCGTCGTGTGGGCGTATGCCCAGGGAGCCATGCGGCGAGGAGTCCACGTGTTGCCGCATACCCCGGTCACCGGCCTGCTGCGCGACGGCGATCGCGTGGTCGGCGTCGAGACCGCCAACGGACCGATCTCGGCCGGGCTCGTGATGAGCGCCGTCGGCGGCAACGTGACCAGCGTGGCTGCCATGGCCGATCTGCGGCTGCCGATCCGCACGCACCCGCTACAGGCGCTGGTGACCAACGCCTATGCGCAGGGCTTCGGCCCGATCGTCGCCTCCTCCGAGCTGCTCTGCTACGTGTCGCAGACCGCCCGCGGCCAGAT